>NZ_JBHWVM010000115.1:0-20878 GCF_042736805.1 Streptomyces sp. NPDC060031 | reverse complement strand
GCCCTGCACGGGGCGGGCCCGCCCCGTGCAGGGCAGGGACCCGCCGCAGCGGCTGCACGCCGGTCGGCAGCTGTCCACCGACTTCGCGCGGCGGCCGGACCCACCAAGCTTCCTCGCCTGGCGACGCTCGGCGGGGGTGGCACCGTGATGCCGCTGCGCGAAGGGGGGAACCATGGAACTGCGCCTGCCCGTCGTCGGTGGGTAAGCTGCGCGGCATCGCCCGGACCACTCGTCTGCCGACGGTTGGTGGCCGGACTCCCGGACGGCGGGTGGAATGCCCAGGCGTACGCGGGAGTTGAGCACGTCATGACTCAAGGTCCCGCACCCCGCGCCCTGTCCGACGAGGCCCTCTCCGAACTGCTGAGTGCTCAGCAGTTCGGCACCCTCGCCACCAACAAGGGCAGTGGCCATCCTCATCTCACCACCATGCTCTACAGCTGGGACGCCGGAGCGCGCATCGTACGGTTCTCCACCACCGCCGACCGGATCAAGGTCAAGCAACTCCGGCGTGACCCACGCGCGGCCGTGCATGTTCCGGGTGGCAACGTATGGTCGTTCGCCGTGGCAGAGGGCGAGGCAGACGTCTCCGAGATCACGACGACGCCGGGGGACGCGGTCGGGCGAGAGCTGCTCGCGATGGTGCCGGGGAGCGCGAAGCCGCAGGATGAAGATGCGTTCTTCGAGCAGTTGGTCGCCGAGCGCCGGGTGGTCATCCGACTGAAGGTATCTCGGCTGTACGGGACTGCACTCGACATCGAGGGCTGAGATCGGTCACGGTCACAGCCGTTCGTGGAAGGCCGCGACGAGGACGGTGGCTTCGTGGCGGCCCCGGCTCCAGCCGCGCTGTAAGTTCGCGTTCCTGTGTCCTTTCGTTGCAGGCGATGTCGCTTGCCCGGCTCGAAGGACACAGAGGTGAGGCGGACCGCTGGGGTTCGGCCCCGCGAGTGCGCAAAGCTTCAGGCCGTCCCCGGACGTACCCGGGGCGGGCTCACTGTTGCACCGGCCCCGACGCGAGGGCGTCCAACTGCTCCTTGGTCCACGAGAGCGCGCCGGCCCGCAGGTCTTCGACCACCGCGCGTACCCACTCCAGCTCCGCGGCCGTCACGGCCCGCAGGTATTCGGTCTCCAGGCGGGTGATGCGCGGCAGTCCCTGATCCGCCTCTGCGGCCATGGCCGCTTCCAGTCCGCCGACCTCCTTCGCCAGGGCCTCGGCCCGCCGCTCCAGTACGTCTGCCATCTCTTCGGGCGTGAGCAGCAGCAGGTTCGAGAGGGCGGCCGGGAACTCCGGGAACTCCTGCTTGGGTGCGGAGAGCATCTCCTCCATCCATACGCGGGCCGTCTCGCGCCCCGCGTCCGTGACCTCGTACACCGTCCGCTCGGGGTACTGCTGATCGCGTCCTGTCTCGCGCACCGCGATCAGCCCGTCGCCGTGGAGTCGCTCGATCGTGCGGTAGAGGCTCGCACGCTGCCTGACGTTGACGACCTGCTCCTTGCCCCACTCCTTGACCAGGCGCTGGATGCCGTAGGGGTGCAGCGGCTGGTAGTGCAGCAGGGCCAGGACGGTCAGGGCGAGGGGGGAGCTGCGGGGAGCAGAGGGAGTCATGGAAGCGACTTTAGCCTCAGGATGACTAGTTGACGTGAGACTAGTTGCAGTGCAACTATCAAATCGTCAGCGCAACGCCGCCCAGAGAGGAACCACCGAGATGTCCCTCACCGAGCGCATCCACTCCGACCACGGACTCGTCAAGCACCTGGGGAACTGGACCGAGGCCGGCCGCTTCGAGCTCAAGGTCCGCCACGGTGCCGCCGTCCTCGACCTCCGTTCCCCCGGCCTCCCCGACGATCTGTCCGGCTCCGCGACGAACAGCGAAATCCGCATCCACCGCGGTGGCATCGCGATCCTGTCGGCGATGCTCTCCCGTGCGTACGTCCAGGACGTGCGCCGCGCCCACAAGACCGGCGGCGTACCGACGATCGACGACCTCGCGAGGGGGCACCAGTCATGACCCGCACCGGAAAAGCCCGTACCGCGCTCGTCATCGGCGGCGGCATCGCAGGCCCGGTCGCCGCGATGGCCCTCCGTCAGGCAGGTATCGAAGCCACCGTCCACGAGGCGTACGACTCCACGGCCGACGGGGCCGGCGGCGGCATGACCATCGCTCCGAACGGCCAGAACGCCCTCGACGCGATCGGTGCGGGCGACATCGTCCGTGCCATCGGCACACCGGTCACCGCCATGGGGCTGCGGAGCTGGACGGGTAAGCACCTCGCGCAGTTCGCCCCGCCCTCCCGCCTCCCGTCCCTGCAGTTCGTCTGGCGCGCCGATCTCTACCGTGCGCTCTACGACGAGGCGGAGCGCCGCTCCGTCCCCATCCACCACGGCAAGCGGCTGACCGGCACGACGGACACCGGCTCCGGCATCACCGCGCACTTCGCGGACGGTACGCAGGTGAACGCCGATGTCCTCATCGGCGCCGACGGCATCCGCTCCACGGTCCGCCCCCTGATCGACCCGGCTGCGCCAGAGCCGAACTACGCCGGTCTCGTCTGCTTCGGAGCGCGGATGCACCCATCAGGGATGCCCTCCACCAACGGCGTCATGTACATGTGCTTCGGCAAGCGCGCGTTCTTCGGATACCAGGTCTTCGACGACTCCTCGGCGGTGTGGTTCGTGAACCTGCCCCACCGCGACCCGATGACGGTCGCCGAGGCCCAGGCGATCGGCGCGGAGGAGTGGATGCGCATCCTGCTGACCGCCTTCGCCGACGATCGCACCCCGGCCCTCGAAATGATCAGCCGTACCGACGTCGGCCAGCTCCTCATCACCGGCCCGATGGAGAACATGCCGAGGGTCGCGAACTGGACCCGCGGCCGCATGACCCTGATCGGCGACGCGGCCCACGCCGCCTCGTCGAGCTCCGGGCAGGGCGCCTCCATCGCCGCCGAAAGCGCCGTCGAACTGGCGCGCTGCCTGAGGGACCTGCCCTACGACCAGGCTTTCGCGGCGTACGAGCAACTGCGCCGCCCCCGCGTCGAACGCATCATCGAGCTCGGCGCCCGCACGAACAGCAACAAGACCGCGGGCCCGGTCGGCCGTGTTCTGCGCGACCTGGTCATGCCGGCGACCATGAAGCTGATCAACCCGGAGAAGACGGCCTGGCAGTTCGACCACCACATCGACTGGGACGCGAAGGCGGCCCCGCTCACGTGACCGGGGTTCGGGGCACGCGCTGTCTGCCCGCACGGTGCGGCAGGGCTGGTGGGAGGGGCGGCCGGCGCAGCCCGAACGCCGTGGCGGCCGTTCAGGTGCGGCTCGGTGCCGGCTCCGGCTCGGAGTGAGGCGCTGCCGCGCGGCGGGGGAGCAGCAGCGGGGTCGCCAGCAGGAGCACGCCGGCGAGGCCGATGGCCGTACGCGGGCCGAGCAGGCTGCCCAGCACGCCCCAGGCGGCGGTCAGGAGTGCGGTCGAGGCCTTGGTCGTCACCGCCCAGGCGGACAGCGTGCGGGCGACCCGGTCGGTCGCGGTGCGCTCGAGGCGGTAGGTGGCGCAGACGGGGTTGAAGACCCCGCAGCAGAAGATGAGCCCGAGCTCGACGCCCATCACCAGTAGCAGCCCTCCGGTGCCCGGCCCGAGGAAGGCCAGGCCGATGGGCCAGAGCGCGCGCAGCGCTCCGGCCACGACCAGGACCTGGCGCTGCCCGAACCGGGTGACGAGAGGCCGGGCCAGCCGCGAACCGAGCAGCCCGCCGATCGAGGGCGCGGCGAAGGCGAGGCCGTACTGCCACGGTGCGAACCCGAGTCGGCCGAGCATCAGGACGGCCAGCAGCGGCTGGGCGGCCATCACCAGGCCGTTGAACAAGGCGGTGTTGAAGAGCAGCGGACGCAGCGTCGCGTCGGCGAGGATGTAGCGCCAGCCGTCGAGCAGGTCCCCGGCCCGCATGCGCGTCGCGGCCTCCCGGCGCTCCGGCCGCGGCTCGCGCCCGCCCATCGCGCGGATGCCCAGGGCCGAGAGCAGGTAGCTGACCGCGTCGGCCACCACCGTCGCCACCGGACCGAGCAGCGCGATCGCCGCGCCGCCCAGCGGCGGTCCGATGATCGTGGTCGTCCAGGCGGTGGACTCGAATCGGGCGTTGGCGACGAGCAGGTCCTCGGCCGGCAGCAGCGTCTTCAGATACGCGCCGGAGGCGGCGCGGAAGGTGATGTCGCCCGCCGCGACGACGACCGAGACCAGCAGGAGCTGCAGAAAGGTGAGGACGCCGAGCGCGAACGCGGTGGGGATGGTCAGCAGCGCCGCGAACCGCACCAGGTCCATCGCGATCAGCACCGGTCGCTTGCGGTGGAACTCCACCCACGGGCCGAGCGGCACCGCCACGGCCGCGCCCACCGCAGCCCCCACGGAGGCGAGCGCGGCGACCTCGGCCGGTCCGGCGTGCAGCACCTGGATGGCGATCAGCGGGAACGCGCCGTAGGCGAGCCACGTGCCGAGCGCGCTGGTCCCGTACGCTCCCCAGAGCCACCCGAACCGCCGCCCCAGCCGATGTCCGAGTAGAAGTCTGAGCAGCTGTTCCAGTCGGTGCCCGCTCCTCATGCCCGACACCCCTCGCTACTCACCCGCACAACCGATTCGTGATCGGCAGCATCAAAGCGGACGCGATACCCGGAGATCAAACAACCGAAGGGCCGCCAGCCACAACCAGTGGTTGTAGTCATAGGGTATCGGCATGGACTACGACACCGTCCGGACCTTCGTCGCCGCCGCCGACGCGGGGCAGTTCCAGGAGGCCGCCGTTGAGCTGGCGGTCACCCAGCAGGCTGTCTCCAAGCGCATCGCCGCGCTGGAGCGCGACCTCGGCGTGCGGCTGTTCACCCGCACGGCGCGCGGCGCCGAGCTCACCATCGACGGGCAGGCGTTCCTGCCCCACGCGCGCGAGCTGCTGCGCGTCGCCGAGCGCGCGGCCCTGTCCGTGCGCCCCGGCCGCCGTCCGCTGCGCGTCGACGTGATCGCCTCGCGCGTCGCGCCGTCGGGCCTGATGCGCGGTTTCCACCGCGCACACCCCGACATCGAGCTCGACGTGGTGATGCTGCTCGACATCGAGACGGCCGTCGCCGCCATCCGGTCCGGTGCGATCGACGCGTCCTTCCGCGCCGTCGCCGTCCCCGGCCGGCCCCTTCCCGAGGACATCGAGTCCGTCCGGGTGCTCGACGAGCCGCTCCAGCTCCTCACCGGCCCCGCCCACAGGCTGGCGGGCGCCCGGTCGGTCACCGTCGCCCAGCTCGCCGGGCACCGGATCTGGATGCCCGGCATCGTCCCCGGTACCGAGTGGGCCGCCTACTACGAGGACCTCGGCGCCGAGTTCGGTCTCACGATCGAGGCGACCGGCCCGAACTTCGGCTCCGACGCGCTCCTCGACACCATCGCCGACACTCCGGCCCTGGCCACCTTCATGGGTGAGCAGACCCGCCTCGTCTGGCCCGCCGACCACGGCCTGCGCCGCATCCCGGTGACCGGCCCGACGCCCGTCTACCCGCACTCGCTCCTCTGGCACCGCGACAACCCCCACCCGGCCCTGGCCACCCTCCGCGCCCACCTCGCCGCCAGAGCGGCCGGCCACGACGCCGCCGGGACCTGGGCGCCGGGCTGGGTGGTTCCGCGCTGAACACCCGCCGACGCCCCATGGCTTCCCGCGCCCCCAGCGCCGTTCGAGGTCGATTACCTCCCCGTCGAACAGCCGAAAATGTATGCCGGCCGGAGTAGACATTGGGTGGCGGCGTGGTTATGGTTTCTGTCGTAGCCCAGAAGGACAGCAGGGCCCGGCAGAGACGAACTGCCGGGCAGCAGCACCAGAAGTTGTAGTTCGCAGGACCCAGCAGTGAAGTCAGTGAGCAGCAAGCAGGACCTCGGTGAAGGCGTCGCGCTGCGGACGCGCGCACCGGGAAGTTCGGCAGTGGGGTTCCAAGCCAGAGCAGACGCACGATGGGCGACGGGGCTGGCTGCCGGAGAGTGGCGCTGCCGCAGGCCACTGAGCAGTTGGGTAGGCAGTTGATCACCGAGGGAAGAACGGAGGAACCCGCGCCATCAGGATCGCCCGGGCGGAGTTTTGAGCCCCGGGTACCGCAGGACATCGATAGCGAGGTGGTCTCCGGTCAAGCAACCGCGATCCCCGCATCCCCGGCAGCACGCAGGCCGGGTCGGCGGACACAGGAGGTCGGCGCAGTACCAGGGCCGGCAGATGGTGTAGAAGTTCCTTCGGGGCCCTGGTGCCATATGGCGCCAGGGCCCCTCCACGCGTTCCATGAGAGAGGTGCAAATGACCGCAGACGACTCGTTCGACCGTCTTGATGACGACGACTACCCCGCGTACACCATGGGCCGGGCCGCCGAGATGCTCGGCACCACCCAGGGCTTCCTCCGCGCCATCGGCGAAGCCCGCCTCATCACCCCGCTCCGCTCCGCAGGCGGACACCGCCGCTACTCCCGCTACCAACTGCGCATCGCCGCCCGCGCCCGCGAACTCGTCGACCAGGGCACCCCCATCGAGGCCGCCTGCCGCATCGTCATCCTCGAAGACCAGCTCGAAGAAGCCCAGCGCATCAACGCCGAACACCGCCGCGCCGCCGCGGCGGACCCGACGGCCGCGGCCTGAGACGGCCGAGACGGCCGAGACCGGGATCTGATCGGGTTCCGTGCCGCGGCGCGTACGGGCTGCAGCACGTGTCGCACTTGTGATTTCGTCAGTTCGCGGGAAGGGAAGCCGTAACTCACGGAGGTTGACGTGGCGCGTGATCGGCTCGGACTGACTGAGGTGCTGGCAGCGGCGGAGGACGCCGCGCCGGTGCACTCGCTTGATGTCGTGGCCCGCAATCTGCGCGACCGGTTCGGTGCGCGATACGTGTCGTTCCTGTTCGTCGACGTCGTCGGTCGCCGCCTGTTGCGGGTCAACGAGACGGCGGCCACGGCACAGGAGCACCGTGCCGAACAGGTTCCCCTCGTCGGCAGCAGCGTCTACGACGAGGTCCTGCGCAGCCAGGAGCTGGTGCTGGCGGCGGAGGGAGCCCAGGGGCGGCGGGTGCTCGCCCCGGTCACGAACCGCGGCGACACCATCGGTGTACTGGAGCTGTTCCTCACCCGGGTCACGCCCGATGTGCTGGAGCAGGTCGAGGAAGCCGCGCGGGCGCTGGCGTACATCATCGTCACCGACCGCCGCTTCACCGACCTCTACCACTGGGGAAACCGCACCACGTCGGTCAGCCTGGCCGCGGAAATCCAGCGCCAGCTCCTGCCCTCGGCCGCGTCCTGCGATGCCGCCGAGTTCGCCCTCGCCGGCGCCCTGGTCCCGGCCTCCGACATCGCCGGTGACACCTACGACTACAGCCTCGACAACGACACCCTGCACCTGTCCGTCACCGACGCCATGGGCCACGACGTCGACGCCTCGCTCATGGCCACTCTCCTGGTCAACGCCTCGCGCGGCGCCCGCCGAGCCGGAACAGACCTTGCCGAACAAGCCCGCCAGACCCACCAGGCCCTCCTCGACCACGGCCACCGGACCTTCGCCACCGGCCAGCTGCTGCGCATCGCCCTGGACGGGAGCAGAGCCCAGCTCGTCAACGCCGGCCACCCCTGGCCGCTGCGGCTGCGCGACGGCACGGTCGACGAGCTGACCCTGGCGGTGGACATGCCCTTCGGCGTCGCGGTGCAGGGCCCGTACCAGGTGCAGGAACTCGATCTGCGCCCCGGTGACCGCCTCGTCCTCTACACCGACGGCATGCAAGAACGCGAAGCGGAAACAGTCGACCTGCACGGCCTCCTCCGCAAGACCGCAGCCGAGCACCCGCGCGAGGTCGTGCGCACGCTGGTCGCCGCGGTCACCTGCGCCTACAACGGCCACCCGCCGAAAGACGACGCCACGGTCCTGTGCCTGGACTGGCGCGGTCCCCGTCTGGGAAGCCGCCGTACGAACTCCTCAGCAGGCGCCTGACCGGGCTGATCGGGGCCCTGGCTCGCCTGGACGAGATTGCTCAACAGAATTCGGAGCCCCGAGTAGCCATCACACCCCTCGAACGAACCGACTCGCGGACAGGGGACGATCCGTCAGGAGGACTGGACCTCGCGCTCGCCCAGCCGCCGGGCCCGGGCCCGGTCGCGGAGCCAGGCACCCGTCCCCACCAGCACTGCCGCCCCTACCCCGTACAGGGGCAGCCACAGGGTCGTGGTGGCCGCGAGGCACTCGGCGACGGCCTTCTGGGCCTGGACGTCCTGTGTGAACGCCAGGGCCGTGCCGTCACGGCCGGCCAGGTCACCGAGTGCGGCCTCTGCCTGGAGGGCCTGGTACCTGCCCAGCAGTTCGCAGTCGCTGCGCGTGCCCGGCATCGGGAACAGCCAGGCCCGGCGCTGCAGCAGGGGGGCGAGCGCGACTGCCACGCAGAGGCCGATGACCAGTGCGTACGCGACCAGGCCGCGCATGTAGGCCGAGCGGATGCCCGGCGTCCACTGCGCCCGGCGCTGGAAGGCGAGCATCACCGCGAGGAGCGTCACCCCGATGAACGTGGCGAACCACTGCCACGAGCCCTGGGCGAGCGCGAACGTCAGCACTGCGGCGAGTCCGATGCCGATGACACCAGGAGCGGGAATGTCACTGCCCGCCGAGGCGGATGCCGGCCTCGGGATCACGCGGGGGCTGGGATCACTCACGGGCCTCTCCTGCGGGGGAGGCATCAGCATCCGCCGCGGGGCACCGCAATGCTGGACGCCATGCCGCACGGGCCGGGCCTCCCGCCCGGATGGCCCGCGCCGCCTGGCACCGAGTTGCCTCGTCGCGGCCAGGCACGTCCTCGACCCTGACCTGAGGGGTGCTCTGCCGGAGAGGTGTCCGTGGAGCATCGGCCCGGCGTCTGGCCAGGCAGAGGAGTGCCTGTGCGTGGTGCAGCGACCCGCGGCCCGGGAAGCTCCGACTGCACATCGACGTCAGCCCCACCGACCGCGACCAGGACGCCGAGCTGGAGCGGCTGCTCGCTCTCGGCGCCAGCCCTGCCGCACTTGGTCTCCTTGTCTACGGGCGGCCTGCGCGTGTTCGGGCCCGGCCTCACCGGACGCCGCCGTTTGGCCGGGAGTGACGGTGGCCACATTCATGGTGGACTCGCAGTGGGGGGCGCGGACGAGGGGGCAGCGGGTGACGTTCCATTGGTCAGATCTTCGACGGGACAAGGACATCGCGAGCCTGGGGGTGATGGCGGACGAGGCCCGGTGCCTCGTGGCGGAGGCGGAGATCGAACTGGATCCCCGGTCAGAGGTCCTCGACCGGGACTGGACCAACCGGGTCGTCGACCGCGTGTCGGCAACGCTGTCCGTCATGGTGATCGGACAGGTCTCCTCCGGGAAGTCGTCGCTGATCAATTCCCTGCTCGGACGGAAGTTGCTGATCACCGACAGCAAGCCGACCGACGGTGTGGTCGCGGTCCTCAACCCGCTCGACGACGGTGCTCCGGAGGAGTACGCCGAGCGCGTATGGCCCGACGGCACCGTCACCCGGTTCGAATCGGTCGGGCACGGCGTCGAGTTCCTGCGCCAGCAGAAGCCGCTGAGCGAGCAGCAGGTGGCCTGCCGTGAAGTGCGGCTGTACCTGCGCGAGCCGTTGCTGCGCAGGCTCCGGCTCATCAGCACGCCCGGCCTCGCCGATCGTCTGCAAGCGTTCGAAGACGTGACGCTGCGGTACCTGCGGGAGGACGAGTCGGATCTGGTCCTGTGGACCTTCTATCCGGAGAGCGCGGGGAACGCCGGGGAGGCCGGCGTCTTCGCCCGCGCGCTCGCGAACCGGAGGGAAGCGGTCCTGGGAGTCGTCACCAGGTCCATGGAAGACCGCGACGACGATCCGGATTACGACCCGCACCGCGATCCGCGCCTCACCGGACCGGGCGGCGTGGTCGACGTACTGCGCGAGAACCTCGGGGCACATCTGACGGACATCGTGCTGTACGACTCCCACGAAGCACGACGACTGGTCGCGCGTCGCCAGCGGCAACCGGCACTGGCCGCCGACAGCACGTTCCAGAGCGAGCTGGAACGCTGCGGTTACGCAGCCCTGCGCCAGGCCCTGGACGACCTCGTCGGCCCCTTCGGCGAGCGGATCGAACGCTCCCGCGTGCGGCTGCTGCTCCTGCGGTGTGCCGGTCACGCCAAGGTTCTGGCCGACGTACTGGAGACCGCGAAGGGCGCGTTCGGACGCCGCGCCGAGTTCAGCCGCGCGTACCTGCAGGAGTGGGCCCGGCTCGAACGCGAGGTGATCGCGCCCGCCCGGACGCGGATGCAGGACGAGATCCGGACGGTGGCGGCGGAGCGGGCTCGAGGAAGGTGCTGCCGTCCGGGTTGGTGCCCCGCTCGACCAGATCCGTACCCTCCCACCGGAAGGTGCCGGTGTCTTCGCCGGGCTCGCCCGTGAGGTGGTGGAAGTGCACCCGGGAGCCGTCGAAAGACGTCGTACCGGCGAAGCCCCGGCTGTCGGCGTAGTACGGGCCGGCCTGCAGCCACACCGCTTCACGTTCCTCGAGAAGGGGCCCGCCGTTGCGGCTGATGCCGCGCCGCAGCCAGGCGCCGTGCTCGGGCACCGGGACGCCGGGGCCGTCCGGGAAGCGGCCCGCCGGCTCCGGCTCCGGCTCAGGCGCGGTCATCGGCGGCGGGGTCGTCCACGGCCAGGAGCGTCAGCGGTACGTTGCCGCGTACGGCCTGCGAGTACGGACAGACCTCGTCCGCCCGGTGCAGCAGGGGCTGGAGGTCCGCAGCCCGCCACCCCGGCAGGCTGACGGTGAGGGCCACCGCGAGGCCGTAGCCCGCGGGCGTGTCCGTGGTGCCGAGCTGCACTTCGCAGGCGACGCGCGCGGCGGAGGCGTCCGCCCCGAACTCGGCGGCGACCTCCGCGAGCGCTGAGGTGAAGCAGGCGGCGAAACCGGCCGCGAACAGCTGCTCGGGGTTGGTGGTTCCGGGCACCTTCTTGCGCGGCGGGGCGAGGCGGACGTCCAGGCGCCCGTCGTCCGTGCGGACGGATCCGGTACGGCCCCCGGCGGCATGCGCGGTCGTCCGGTACAGGCTGCGGGTGAGTGGCACGGTCATGGCGTTCGGCCCATCTTGCTCGACGAGGACGCTGCCCCGGTGCGGACAGCGGACGGCGCTGCTCGTGCAGCACCGCGCGCGTCGTCGTGCGTAACCGGGTACGGCGCATCTCGTCCGGGGCCTGAAACCTGGCCGCCGGACAAACTAGCAACGCGGGCGACCGGCCGGGGCCGGGCCCGCGGTGACGTTCCTCACCCGCTGCCGACCTCGTCGCGATCCGGACGCGCGGGCCGGCGCCGGCTGCGGTACGCCCCCGGAGGCATGCCCTCCCACCGGGTGAAGGCACGGACCAGGGCCGTCGCGCCGCTCAGGCCGACGAGGGGGGCGATCCGGTCCAGCGGCAGGGCCGTGGTCTCCAGCAGCCGCCCGGCCCGGCTGTGGCGGGCGGTGTCGAGGAGCGCGCGCCACGACGTGCCCTCGGCGTTCAGGGCTCTGCGCAGGGTCCGGACGCTGAGGTTGAGCTCCTTGGCGGGGCCCTCGGGGCCGGCGTCCTCGAGCGCGGCGTGCTCCAACCACTGCCGTACGCGCTGGGCGACGGTCGTGGCCGCGGAAAGCTGGTGCAGGAGCCGCTCGGCGTAGGCCCGGTGCAGGGCGTTGAGCGCCGGGTCGTAGAGCGGGCGGCGCCTGTCGAGGTCCTCGTTGGCGACCGTGATCGCGTTCTGCGGGGCGTCGAAGGTGACGGGGCAGCCGAGGACGCGGGCGTAGGGCTCTGCCGAGCCCGTACGAGGGTGGGCGAACGACACGGCCAGGGGTGCCCAGTCGTCGCCGGCGACCCAGCGGGCCGCCCGCACCATGCTGCTGACGACCGCCTCCACTTGCTGGGGGTGCATGGCCGCCGGGGCGACGGTCGGCCGGTAGCAGACCCGGCTGACGCTGCTGCGGCGGTCCAGGGTCACCGTGCCCGCCTGGCTCACCAGTGGGTGGTAGCGCTCGGCTGCCTGTGCGGCGTCCGCGAGGCTGGCGCAGGTGAGGACGAGGTGGCCCAGGATGTGCAGGGCGTCGGGCCGGATGCGGTCGCCCACGAGGAGCCCGGTGTGCGGGCCGGCATCCCGGGCACCGAGCACCGCGTCCCACAGGGTGCGCATCTCGCCGAACTCCAGTCGGTCCGTGGGCAAGGCCCAGGAACCGGACCCGCTGGTGTTCCCGGCCGTGGCGCTCAGGACGGCGAGGGCGTAGCACGCGGTGACGGAGGGCGGCTCGATGGTGGACACGGCCGCCAGTCAATGCGGGCACGCCACCCCCGTCAACACCGTCGGCTGTCGGCTGTTGGCCTTCGGCGGGCCGGCTGCCGGGGGCGGGCGGGTTCGGAGAGTCAACGGATTGGCCGCCGGAGTGAATGACGGCGCCGCGGGCCGCCCCTAAGGTCGGCCTTCGGACACCGAGGGGATCAGAGGCCCATAGGGGCCCATAGGGGCTCACGGAGCGCCGGGGAAGAGTGCTGCCTGCCCTGATCACCACCGCTCAGAGGAGTACGCCGTGATTCTCTTCCTGCTCCCCGCAGGCGACTACGACCCCACCGAGGCGGCGCTGCCCTGGGCCGCATTGCGGGCCGCCGGCTTCGAGGTGCGGTTCGCGACCCCCGGCGGGAAGGTCGCGCTCGCCGACCCCCGGCTCACGGACCTCGGCTTCTCCTGGCTGTCGCCCTGGCTGATGACCCGCCGCGACGAGCTCGCCACCTACCGGCGCCTCACCGAGGACCCCTGGTTCCTCGCCCCCTCCTCGTACGCGGATGTCGACCCGGCGGACATCACGGGCCTCTTCGTGCCGGGCGGCCACGCCGCGGGCATGCGGACGCTGCTCGAGGACGCCACCGCCCAGGGGCTGTTCGCCCGGGCCTTCACCCAGGGGCTGCCGGTGGGGGCCGTCTGCCACGGCGTGCTGCTCGCCGCCCGGGCGAAGGATCCCGCCACCGGGCGATCGGTGCTCCACGGCCGGCGGACGACGGCGTTGACGACCCTGCTGGAGTTGACCGGATGGAACCTCACCCGGTTCTGGCTGGGGCGCTACTACCGCACGTACCGCACCACCGTGCAGCAGGAGGTCACCGCGGCGCTCGCCGATCCGAGCCACTTCCTCGCCGGCCCGCCGCTGCCCGTCCGCGACACGGCAGCCCGGCCCGGACGCGGCTTCGCCGTGAAGGACGGCAACTACGTCTCCGCGCGGTGGCCCGGCGACTGCCACCGCCTGGCGGCGGAGTACCTGGACCTGGTCCGCGCCCATGAGGGGGGAGCGGTGCCCCGGTCGGGTTGATCGGCTACGTTGCTCTCGGGTTGCCCCCAACCCCCGGTAGGGGCTGCGTACTTGCGTCAGTCCTGGGAAGGAAGATTCGCCATGCCCGCCAAGACGCTGCGGATACCCACCACCGACGGCCAGGCCGATGCCTTCGTCGCCTTACCCGACCGTGGCGAGCGGCACCCGGGGGTGCTGCTGTACATGGACGCCATCGGCGTGCGGCCCGTGCTGGAGCAGATGGCCCGCGAACTGGCCGAGCACGGTTACTACGTGCTCGTCCCCAACCTCTACTACCGGCACGGCCCGGCGCCGGTGATCGAACTTCCCGCGTACCTGACAAAAGAGATCCGGCCCGCGGTCTTCGCCCAACTGATGCCCCTGATCGAGGCGCACACCACCGAACGTGCCCTGCGCGACGCCGACGCCTACCTCAGGTTCCTCACCGCCCAGCCCGAGGTCAGCACCGGACCGGTCGCCGTGATCGGCTACTGCATGGGCGCCGTCTTGGCGATGCGCACCGCAGCAGCCCACCCCGACCAGGTGGCCGCCGTCGCCGGATTCCACCCCGGCCCCCTGGTCACCGACGCGCCCGACAGCCCGCACCGCCTGGTCCCCAAGCTGAGCGCGCAAGTCCACCTCGGCCTGGCCGAAAACGACCTGTCGCCCGAAGCCTTCAGCGAACTCAACCAGGCCTTGGACACCGCAGGCGTCGGCTACACCTCCGAGATCTACCCCGGCACCGTCCACGGTTTCACCATGTCCGACACCGACGCCTTCAACGCCTCCGCGCTGCAGCGCCACTGGGACCGCATGCTGCCCCTCCTCGACCGCACCCTGGGCGACTGCTGAGGCTGCGCACACCGTACGGGGGCCGGTCAGCACACGCCGTACTCGGGGAGGATCCAGCCGCGGTAGCGCTCCCGCCGCTCCTCGGCCACCGCCCCCGTCTCCCCGTAGGTGAGTCGGCGCAGCAACTGGGCCGCGCCTTCGGTGCCCGCATCGACCTCCGTACGCAGTTCGCCGACGAGGCGGTGCGAGAAGAGGAGGCGGGCCAGCTGCTCGGGGGCCCACCACGTGGAGGGGGCCCCGCCGGAGGCGATCAGGTTTCTCAGCAGGTCGAGGGCCTCGTGCAGCCGCCCGTGGTCGGCGAGCAGCTCCGTCAGGTGCATTGCGGCCGGCGCGTTCTCGTCGTCAGCCATCGGCTTGACGATCTCCAGGGCTCGCTCCAGCTGTCCCTGCCGGGCGAGGAGCCGCGTCCAGCGGGCGACCGCGGGCCACATGCCGGTCGCCGCCAGGGCCGGCAGTTCGTCCAGCGGGCAGTGCTCCGCCCACTGTTCGTGGAGGTTGGTGTCCCGGGCGGCGGCCGTGCGCAGGTGGTCGACGGCCTCCTCCTCGCGGCCGTGTGCGAGGAGGATCTCGGCCAGCATCTGGCAGGCCTTGCCGTAGCCGGCCTCGACGAAGGGGCGCAGCACGGCGAGGGCCTCCTCGACCCGGCCCTCTTCCACCAACAGTTCGACCACCCGGTCGGCGGCCCCCCGCTCGGTGTGGACGTACGGCATGTAGAGCGCGATCGCCTCCTGGCGCCGGCCGCGCCGGGCCAGCAGCTCGGCCAGTCGTCCGGTCGAGTTCACCTGGCCGGCCGCCGCCCGGGCCCGTAGCGCTTCCTCGTCACCGAGCTCCGCCAGGAGATCGGCCAGGTGACCGTCGGCGTAACGGCTTCCGTCGGCCGCCCACCGCTGCGCTACTTCGACGGCCTCGTCCGGGCGTCCCACGCGTACCAGCAGCTTGATCAGTTCCGACTTCTGGCCCTGTGCCCCGAGTACGTCGATCGCCTCCTGCGCCCGGCCCCGGTCGGCGAGGAGCCCGGCCCACCGGGCCGTGGCACGGGCCTTGCCGAGGTGCCAGTCGGCCTGCACCGCCGGCCGCAACACCTCGATGGCCTCCTCGATCCGGTCCTCCCGCAGGAGCGCCTCGGCCAAGGCCTCGGTGGCGCCGTGGTCGTCGTGGCCGGCCAGCCGCCTGTGGAAGGCGGTGGCCTGCGCGTACCGCATCCGCAGGCCGGCGGCGCGGGCGAGGCGTTCGAGGTCGTCCGGGGCGTGGCAGTGCTCGCTCAGGGCCCGCCACACCGCGTCGTCGGGGCAGACCGTACGGCGGGTCTCACGCGCCCGCTGGAGGAGGTAGTCGGCGGCGACGTACCCGGTGGTGACCTCCATGTCCCCGTCGGCGCAGGGCAGCAGGGCCGGGGCGACGCCGCGCAGGGGAGCCGTGGCGTAGTCGATGGCGCTGCGCAGCCAGTCGCGCGGGGCGACGCCCCGCCGGTCCTTCAGGTACCCGCGCACGGCGGCCTGCAGGAACTCCTCCGAGACCGGACCGTGCACGCCCAGGCGGCGGGCGTCGACCGCGGCGGTGATGACGTGTTCGGCGTAGGGGTCCGGCGCGCACTCCCACCGGCGTACGAGGTCGGGAGCCGCCGCGAGGACTTGCGTGAATCCCGTGTCCGGACTGTCGAGCGCGGCACGCACCCACCGGTCCTCGTGCGCCCGCTCCCGGGCCCGGGCGTTCTCGGAGGGGGTGAACGCTCCGGCGACGTCGAAGACGACGGCCCGTTCGAGCAGCCTGCGGTCCTCGTCCCCCCGGCTGTCCCCCTCGCGGCGCGGAGCGAGGACGCGGGCCTGGTACTCGGTCGTCCACATGGTTCCCACGATCACCGCGCCGCGGTGGAGCAGGGTCCGTACGGTGCCCTCCGTCAGGGCGTCCGCGGTACCGAGGTGGACCTGCAGCTCGTCCAGCCACAGCACCGTCCGGGGGGTCGGCGCCGCCGCCAGCTCACGGATCGCGTCGGTGCTCGCGGGGTGGACCAGCCACCACTCGGGCAGCACCTCCAACACGGCCTCATAGAGCGTGCGCGTCTTCCCCACGCACGACTGGCCGTTGAGGAGCAGGAAGCCGCCGTCCTTCGCGGCGTTCGCCAGGGCCTCGCGCAGGCCGTCGTCCATATCTCGCGGAACGTAGCCGGCGGGCTCGTCGGGAGCCCCCTCGAACACGATCGGGGCGCGTACCCCGAGCCGGCGGGGCAGGGCTTCGCGGACCCGGACGGCGCCCGGGGGAGCGGACCGACGGCCGGGGGAGCGGACCGACGGCCGGGGAGCGCCCGGTCGCGGGCGGCCATCCACGGGCGGATGCCGGCAGGGAGGAGGACCCCGCACACCGCCAGATAGCTCAGGAGGCGCTCCGGAGGCGGAACCGTCTCGCCCGTGGCGTAGGCGTGCGCCGAGCCCTTCGACAGCGTCCCGTACTGCCTCCCTTTCGGAAGCCGGCCGGCCTCCTGCGCCATCTGGGCGTAGGACAAACCCGCGCGCAGACGCAGTTCCTCCAGGCGCTCGGCCAGCAGCCGTGGGGTGGTCACCCCGGACGGATCGATCCCGTGGACATCCGGTGAACGGGTCATCCACACGTCTCCCTCGTGTGCCGTCTTCGCCGGTCAGGCACGTACGGGCGGGGCCGTTTCGTTCAGCCGCGTCCATTTCCGTTGCCGGACGGCCTTCCTGGCCCCTAGGTATCAGGGGGTACACCGAGCGTATTTCGCCGCTCGCCCAGCGTCAGGAGATTGCGCATGCACTGGTCGGATCTGGCCCAGGCCGCCGGGGGTCTGCTCGCCCTCGTCTCGGCGCTCGTCGAACTGACGACCGTGATCACGGCGCGCAGGAATGCGGGGGAAGCCACGGACACGCCGCCGCCGGAGCGCGGGGCCCGGGAGGAGGCGCAGGAGCGCGACGCATGAGCGTGCAGCGCGCAGCCTCCCGTTCCGCCGGCCCGGTCACCCGCCGATCTCGGCCGCCCGGGCCCCGTCCCTCCCCCCGGCGGAGGCTGGGGCCCCTGCCACCGCGGCCACCAAGGAAGTCGCGACCTGGTCCCCGGTCAGGTCGCCCACGACCGGACCGGAGCCTGGCGCAGGTTGGCGGCGATGGCTGCCGGCTGTCCGCTCTCTGCGAAGCCGGGCGCGACCGCGGTACGCAGGACATCGCCCGCGAGCGGCCCGCAAGCGCGCATGAAATCGGTGTTTTGAAGCATGCGGGGCCGTATGGAATGCGTGGTGTACGAGGAGTGGTCGGGCCGGTCGGAGACGGTGGCGTGCCGCCTTGACGACGAGGCCTGCCGGCAGGTGCTGAAGCGGTTGCGCGGGCTGAGCGACGGCGAATTCGGCTGGGTGCGACTGGTCGACCCGGCCGAGGAGGAGCTGGTGCAGTTGGCCGCGGAGCTTGGCCTGCACCCGCTGGCAGTCGAGGACGCCGTTCAGGCACGTCAGCGGCCGAAGCGAGAGCGCTTCGGCGACGTACTGGCCGTCGCGTTGAAGACCCTCTGGTACATCGAGGAGGAAGCGGCAGTGGAGACAGGCGAGTTGATGCTCTTCGTCGGGCCCCGCTACGTACTCACCGTCCGTCACGGTGAGGTGGATCCGGCAGCCGAGGCGGCCCGCCGGCTGGAAGCCGACCCGTCCATGCTGCGCTTGGGCCCCCTTTCGGTTCTCCACGCGGTTCTGGACGTCGTCGTCGACGCCTACAGCGAGGCCGCCGAGACGGTGCGCGCCGCGCTCAACCGGCTGGAGGACCGAGTCTTCTCCTCCTCCCGCGTCGACCACACCGAGGACATCTACTCCCTGAAACGAGAGGTCCGGGAGTTCCGGGACGCCGTACAACCGCTGGTCCCGGTCCTGCCCGGCCTTCTGAGCGGACTGAGCGAGGAGGACCGCCCCGCAAAGGTCCTGCCCTACTTCCGGGACGTGGCCGATCACCTGCACCGCACCGACACCGAGGTGCGGACACTCGACGAACTGCTCAACTCGGTCCTCGATGCCCAGCAAGCCCGGGTGGGCACCTGGCAGAACGACGACATGCGGCGCATCTCCGCCTGGGCTGCCGTCTTCGCGATCCCCACCATGGTCGCCGGCGTCTACGGAATGAACTTCGAGCACATGCCGGAGCTCGGCTGGAGCTACGGCTACCCGTTCGCCGTCGGCCTCATGGCGATGGCGTCGGGCTTCCTCTACCGCTCCTTCCGCCGCAACGGCTGGCTCTAGAAGACAGGAGGGACTTGTTTCCGCGCGCCGGACGGGCATGAGCGGCGCTGAGGTGGAAAGCCGCCTGGTATGAGACCCCCATCGAGTTCACCGAACCCACCGAACCCACCGAACCCAGGCCAGGGCAACGACCGTGAGCGCGCCGACACCGAGCGCGACGCCGTCGCGGGCCCGAGCGAGCTGGTCGAGGAGCGGGCCCCGGATCACCCCACCGACCTGCCCGCACGTTCCTGGAGGGCGGTACTGCGCGGGACGGTCAAGGAGTTCCAGAACGACGAGCTGGCCGACCGTGCCGCGGCCCTGACCTACTACGCGGTACTTGCGCTCTTCCCCGCCCTCCTGGTCCTGGTGTCCCTGCTGGGGCTGGCTGGCGAGTCGACGACCGATCGGCTGTTGGACAACCTGAAGCAGCTGACTCCCGGCTCCGCCCAGGACGTGATCAGGGACGCGGTCGAGCAGCTGCAGGGCCACAGCGGCGTCGGGTCGCTGATGGCGATCGTCGGTCTCGTCGTGGCGCTGTGGTCCGCCTCCGGCTACGTGGCCGCGTTCATCCGCTCCGCGAACGCCGTCTACGACATGCCCGAAGGCCGCCCGGTGTGGAAAGTGCTGCCGCTGCGCCTGGCGCTCACCGTCACGCTGATGCTCCTCGCGTGCGCCAGCGCGCTGATCGTCGTCTTCACCGGAGGACTGGCGCGGCAGGCGGGCACCGCCCTCGGGGTCGGCGACAGCGCCCTGACGGTGTGGTCGGTCGCGAAATGGCCGGTCCTGGTGCTCCTCGTCACGGTCATGATCGCGCTCCTGTACTGGGCCGCGCCGAACGCCAAGGGCCGTGGATTCAGGTGGGTGACACCGGGCAGCTTCCTGGCCCTCGCCATCTGGATGATCGCCTCGGCCGGCTTCGCGTTCTACGTGGCGAACTTCGCTTCCTACAACAAGACGTACGGCACGGTCGCCGGCGTGATCGTCTTCCTGGTCTGGCTGTGGATCACCAACCTCGCGATCCTCCTCGGACTGGAGTTCGATGCGGAGCTGGCCCGCCAGCGGGCGATCGCGGGAGGGCTGCCCGAGGACGAGGAGCCCTATGTCCGGCCCCGCGAAACCCGCGCGTGGAGCGACCAGGACCGCCGCCGCATGGAGCAGTGATCGCGTACGGACCGCTCGGCCGGCAAGACGGACGGCTCGAGCGTCCCGGCGGCCGTTCTGCTCGTGGCCCGGGTGCTCGGTCGATTACTGGGTAGGCGCGCCGTGACACACGGCGTGCGCACCCCCGAAGGGAGATTCCGCATGAGCACGATAGAGCGGCAGACCCACGGCTCCGATGAATCCGTGAGCGTGCTGGTCTCGCGCGCTTCCCAGCAGATTTCGGAGCTGGTCCGCGAGGAGATGCAGCTGGCCCGCGCAGAAATGACCCAGAAGGGCAAACGCTTCGGGAAGGGCGGTGGCCTTTTCGGCGCGGCGGGCCTGCTCGGAATCCTGGCGGCTCAAGCCTTGATCGCAACCTGCATCGCAGCTCTCGCGTTGATCATCCCGGTGTGGGCATCGGCCCTGATCGTCACGGCGGTGCTGGCGGTGGTTGCCGCGGTGACTGCCATGGCCGGGAAGAAGCAGATCGCCGAGGCCGGCGCCCCCGTCCCGGAGCAGACCATCGACAGCGTCAAGGCCGACCTGGCCGAAATCAAGGAGAAAGTGCACCGATGACCAACGAACCCCGAACCGATGTCGGCACTCCCACCCCCGACGAGCTGCGCGAGCAGGTCGAGCGCACCCGCGACGAACTCGGGCAGACCGTCGAGGCGCTGGCGGGCAAGGCCGACGTCAGGGCACAGGCGAAGGAGAAGGCGGCCGCAGTCAGAGAACGGGCCGCCGAGAAGACCGCTCAGGTCGCCGACCAGATCCGCGGGAGGACCCAGCATGCCGCGCAGCTGGTGAAGGACACGACACCCGAGCCGGTTCTCGACAAGGCCGGCCAGGTCGCGCGCATGGCACGGGCCAACCGCAAGCCGCTGCTCGTCGTCGGCGCTGCTCTGGTCGTCTTCCTGCTGGTGCGGCGCGGCCGCGGACGCCGATGAGGGCGTCCAAGGTCGCCTACAAACCGGTCGGTCTGGCCCTCGGCGCCGTCAGCGGCATGATCGCGGGGGCCGCGTTCAAGCAGGTCTGGAAGATCGTCGAAGGTGAGGGCGACGCCCCTGACGCCATGGACGAAGGCCGCCCTTGGGGGCAGATCCTGATCGCCGCAGCCGTCCAGGGCGCGATCTTCGCCGTGGTCAAGGCATCGGTCGAGCGCTCGGGCGCCCTGGCCACCCGCCGTATGACGGGCACCTGGCCGGGCTGACCCGCCGCGATGGCAGGGCCCCGCCTGTGGGGCCGTCCGTGTATGTACGAGTCCGTCCGTGAGCCGTCCGTGAGTCCGCCCGGCGCGATCCGGGAGCGATGAGACGCGCCGCCGCTGCGGTCATCGCTCCCGGAT
>NZ_JBHWVM010000114.1:0-20956 GCF_042736805.1 Streptomyces sp. NPDC060031 | reverse complement strand
GTCCCGGGCCCGGTCGGCGCTCGTGCGCGTGGCCGGCGGGAGATTCTCCCGCCGGCCACGGCCGCCGTTCGTGGCCCGTGGAAAGTGGACGACCTGTGCGAGCCGTGCGCGACGGAGGCCGCCGACAGCGCGGAGGCTGAGCGCGTCGCGCGCCGCCAGGCGGAGGAAGCCGGACGAGCGGCGGCCGAAGCGCCGGCTGCGAAGCACCGCAGCAGGTTCGGCATCGGGCGCCGCCGGTAACCAGGGCGGCTTCCGCCTTCGGCCAATCTGACGTTCGGCGCGAACACGCTGGAGGATGTCACTTGGTGCGAGGTGGAATCCGGCCACGAAGGCGAGTGGAACTACGGCACTACGCCCTCGATGCGCTGAGTGTTCGCGGCCTGCCGCGTCGTGTGTCTCGGTTGGATGTTCCTCCTACTATGGGCACCTCGACAAGGGAGCAGAGTGGATCTCAGAGCACCGGTACCGTCTCGGAGGCTTGGACCGTACGCGTTGACCGATGACGGGATCGCGGCCCTGCTGGCACGCTACGAGTTCGGTGATTCCTGTGTCCGCCGGGTGATCCTTGACCAGGAGTTCGGACGGAAACCGCGGGGGCGGGCCGTCAGACTTGTGATCGACGTTCGGGTGGTGGACGAGGCCCTGCGGTGGGAGCCGGTGTGCCTGGACCTGGTCGACGTGAAGCGATTTCGGATCGACGAGAGCCAGGGCTCTCCTGGGGGGGTGCTCTACGATCCCCCGCAGTTCACCCGGTTCGACGGGCTGCTGCAGGTCGACCTGTGCGCTGAGCGTTTCGGCAGCCTTCGACCGGGGAGTGGGCAGGAGGTCTTCGAAGGCTCGGAGTTGGTCTTCGAGGCGGTCGGGGGGACGTGGAGTGCCCTGGAGCCGTGGAGCGTGTGACACCGCGCCCGGCGATCACGCACTACCAGGTGATCGTGGGCTTGGCAGGCTTGTCGGTCGGGTTCTTGGGGCGCTTGTTCGGGCGGTAGCTGGGGCCGTTCACGCCGACGGCGCGAGGGCTGCTTCACAGCCGGCCCAGGACCTCACGATGCCCCGTCGTGGGGGGAACGATCGGCGAACGGGTGATCCCAGGACCGCCGTGGTCTTCGCCCGCCCGCGCGTGGGGAACGTTCATCGGTGAGGCGAAGGCCGGATTTTCCCTGGGGCACCGCCACTTCGCAGCGAGCCGCCCCCCACCGGCTGTGAGGCCGGGCGGAGGGCGGCGCAAAGCCAGACGGCGGCTCCCGGTAGGGCGGGGCCGGCCCGGGGGTGGCATCGGAAGGATCGACCACGAAGCGCATCGCCCGCGGCCTCACCCTGGAATGCCGATGCCCTTTTTAGACATCTGTGGCGCTCACTCAGCACCCCTGCCCTCACATCGGCGAATGGCCGAAGGTTATCCAGGCCTGCTTACCGGCACTTTGGTGAAGGTGGGGCGGATGAGATTTTCACGGAAGATTTCTGTACTCGATGCGAATCAGGCCGAAGAGTCAAAGATCGCATCTCAGCTAGTGACACTCCGGGCGCGATAGGCATAAGTTACCCCTCGTACGCGACGTCCGGGGCAGATCTTCATCCTGTACGGGTCCGGAACGTCAAGCGGAAATGGATGCGGAGCGTGCATTCCGACTCGGTCGCGCAGGCTGTGCGGATTGAAACACGGAAGGCGCGTTGTCGCCGTATATCAAAGGGGGGCTTCATGCCTGATGTGGATCTCGGTGTGGCGTCGGACTGGGACGAGGGCGACACCCATGGGCGGATCAGCCTGCGGCCCAGCCCGAAGTTCTCGGACGCCGGAAAGCAGGACGTGGTCATCAGCTCGCCGCTCGGTATCGAGCTTTCGGTGAACACGAACCACTCCACCAGCCAGGAGGGGGACAGGATCGTGTTCACCACCTACCAGGGGACCGAGAAGAAGGTCATCGCCATTCTCGACTCCGGCGGCGACCTGTACATCGCCGGCCGCGTGATTCAGGAACAGGGCGATCTGTCCTACTGATTCCGGTAGGACAAGGCGGCTCGCCGACCATCGGCGGGCCGCCTCGGCGTGACATCACGGCCCAGTGGCTCGGTCCAATCTTGATGCCGTTAGGGCGGTCAACCAAGGGAACCGACCCAGGGTCTGAATGAGCACAGCCAAGTGTCTGTCGCATGCCCCGTTACGAGGGTTGGAACCGGGCACGGCTTCCCGTGCGGCCAGGGAAGGCCGCCCGTCCTGGGACTTGATGGCCTCGAAAGGCGATTGAAGCGGCTCCACGAGGGCTGGCTCTCGACCAGTCCCGCACCGTGCCGTCGCGGAGCATGTCGCGGAGCATCGCAAAGAGGACATCGATTCGCTTCGAGCGAGGCACTCCAAAGCGACCCACCCACCCCGCTGAACGAGGCTGCCTCGGTGTTTCCTTATAGGCGGGCGCAGCTCCAAGCTCCCATGCCCTGCATGGCGGCCAGCCTATTGGCAGTGGCGATCTGCTCCTTCTTCGTGGCCAGGTCGGCTCGGGCGGCGTACTGGCGGCCACCCGCGGCCTTCCAGCTGGATTGCGTGAACTGCAGGCCGCCGTAGTGCCCATTGCCCGTGTTGGCACGCCAGTTGCCACCCGACTCGCATTGGGCGATCGCGTCCCAGTTGGCGCCAGGTTTAAACGAGTGGGGGGCCGCATGGGCGCTGGGATCGGTCAGCGCTGCCCGGTACAGGAGCACGGCGCAGAGTAGGGCCAGGACGGTGCTTCCGGTTCGCTGGCTGTCTTGGAAACGAGACATCAGTCCTCCTTTACGGTCTGATGGGCCGACCCACTGACCCGGCAGGCCCGTTCACGGCTGTCAGGCCATGGGGTAGCACAACACGTCTGCCTGCCGACCTCGGCTCGTCTCAGGCAGGCGAACGGGCGACAACACCCGTACGGCGCCGCCACCAGTCGCGGCCGGGGAGTCCCGCCGGCCCCGCTCCCGGCAGAACCGCATCGGCAGTGCCGCCGCGCGCCGCGATGCCCGCGCCCTGACGGCGCCGGTCACCGTCGAATCCGGGCTGCGGTGATGAGCCGCGGATCCCGTGGAGCAAGGTGGCGGACAGGGGCGACCTGGCCTCCTGCGTCGGCAGTTCGCCACGGGGCCCACTTCACGCGTGCAGCCTGCCTCGCTGAGCAATCTCGACACTTTCGTTTACCTCGCCCGGCCGATCGTTGTGCTCGGCTCGCCCAGCCGTGCGCTGTCGAGGTCGTCGGACACCATCGGCGAGCGGGAGATGGTGCGCATCACTGGACCGTCCAACAAGACGGTCGAGGTGCTGGCGCTGATCGACACGGGTGCCACGGCCTCGTCGATGGACACCGCGCTGGCAAAGGATCTCGGGTTCGATCTCGCACATGCGCCGAAGGTGACGGTCGGTTCGTCTCTCGGCCGGGAAGAACGTCCCGTGATCGACGCAGTGATGCAGCTCGCCGGTCGTTCGTTCGTGGCAAAGGTCAACGTCAACAGCCGTGCCAAGCGCGAGACGCCGGTACTGCTCGGCCGTCAGGAAATCCAGGGCCTTCAGATGGCTGTCGGCAAGCGGCTGCTGACCCGCCCGGACGAGTCGACCGCGCCGTCGGCCCTGCGGATCCTGTTCGTCAAGGCGCCGGCGATCGACCCGGTGTCGATAATGGCGCTGCTGCCACTGGCTGCCCTGCTGATCGCCGTACTGCGGGTCGTCGTCGGGCTGAACACCCTGGGCACGTTCAGCCCCGTTCTGCTGGCGTTGGCGTACGCACAGGCCGGGCTGCCGTTGGGCATCCCCCTGAAACTGGCGATGTTCGCGCTGGGCTTCGTCGTGCAACCGCTGCTGCTCCGTCTGCACCTGCCACACGTCGCCCGGCTCGGCGTCCTGATCGGAGTGGTCACCTCGGGCCTGGTCGGGGCTCAACTCGCGCTGGGCAGCGCCGGGCTCTCCGACTCCTGGGGCATGACGTTGCCGGTCGTCGTCACCGCCATCAGGCACGCGGCCGGCAGAGCAAGTCTGCGCGGCAGGCTCGACCAGCGCAGACCCGCCGTGTAGGCCACGATCGCCAGCGCGCCGCCGGTCAGCGGATCGGCCCCTACCAGGACCGCTACGACCACGACGGCGACCGATGGCACCCGTCGGCGGATCAGCACAGCGGACACCGCGCAACCGGCCACCGCAATGCGGCCCGCCGCTGCATCGACGGGCCAGGTTTCAACGCCCCAGCTATCGACCCAGCCGAACAGGACCAGCACGGTGACACCCGTCACGGCGATCAGAGTGAGGTCAGCGATGACTCGGTACGAACGGTGCCGCACGGCAGTCAGTTGTCGTTGCGGTAGTAGTCCATCGAGATCGTCACCGGACCGTTGTCGGCCACGGTGATCACGCGCAGGATCGCGATGTCGTGAGTGCTGCGTGAGCGCACGCAGAAGGCTCGTCCGGTCGGCAGATCTGCGAAGCCGAGGGCGGTCGCAGGTTGCTGGTCGATGGACGTCGAGCACTCGGCAGGCGTCGGCCGGGCGCTGGGGGTGATGGAGGCGTCGTTGTCCGACGGGCTCAGGAACCCGTCGGCGTTGTGTCCCACGGCCCACGGGGTGGACCGCGCGGGGGTGAGCGTGCCGGTGGTGATGTCGAAGTCGTAGGAGTCGTCGGGCGCGGTCAGGACCGTGTCGGTGTACGCCGGGGTGTAGGTGGCCGTGCTCGCCGCCGCGTCGAGGCTGGTGTCATCCGTGTCGTCGAGGATCTGGCCGGGTCGGACGGCCAGGAGTACGCCGGCGACCGTTCCGCCGAGCGCCATCAGCAGCGCCACCACGAGCACCGTCTTCCAGGACGCGCCCTTGCGGCGACGGCGGAGGGGCTTGACCTGCTCGGGTGGCGCCGAAGCGGCAACGGTCGCCGGCGGTGTGGGCAGCAGGGCGGTCGACATCTGGGCCGTGGGCTGCGGGGCGCCGAAGGAGCCGACCGGTGCCTGCGCGGGAACGGAAGCGGGGGACACGGCCGTGGGAAGGTGTCGGGGCAGGTCGCAGCGCCGGGTGATGTCGGTGCTGACCCCCATGGGCAGCCAGTCGTCGGCGAAGCGCAGCTGCCCGCCCACGGTGTGGTGGGTGCGGGCGGTCTCGATGATCTCGGCGGGCGTCGGCCGGTCCTCGGGCTGCTTCGCCAGGCAGCGCAGCAGCAGCGCGTGCAGGTCGCCCGGGACACGGGCGGGGCCGGGTTGCTCGTTCACCACCCGGTACAGCACCGTGGTCTCCGGCCCCTCACCGAACGGCAGCGCGCCGGACATTGCGTACGCCGCCAGCGCGCCCAGCGCGAAGACATCCGTCGCGGGCGTGGACGGTCGGCCAAGGGCCTGTTCGGGCGCCATGAACGCGGGGGAACCGATCCGGAAACCCGTGCCGGTCATCGCGATGGCGTCGGCCGCACGGGCGATGCCGAAGTCGATCACGCGGGGTCCGTCGGCCGAGACCAGTACGTTGGCGGGCTTGAGGTCCCGGTGCACCACGCCGACTCCGTGAATCGCCTGCAGTGCCTCCGCGATCCCACCCATCAGCAGCAGTACGGTGCGCACCGGCAGCGCGCCGTGGTCCCGGACCACCTGCTGCAGCGACGGGCCCGGTACGTACGCGGTGGCCAGCCAGGGCACTTCGGCGTCCGCACCGGAGGCGATGACCTGGGCCGTGTACAGCCCGTGGATCCGCCGGGCGTTGGCCACCTCGTGCGCGAACCGCCGTCGGAACTCCGGATCCTGTGCGAACTCCGGCCGGACCGTCTTCAGGGCCACCGGCCGGCCGCCGGGTGTGTACGACAGGTAGACCCGCCCCATACCGCCGGCCCCGAGCCGGGCGTGCAGCCGGTAGCCGCCCACTTCGCCCGGGTCGTCGGGCTGCAACGGCTGGAAGACCGTTGACGCGAGCGAGGAATCCGGCGGCAGGTCCATGGGCATGCGGAAGATCTCCAGTTGGTACGTACGGGCTGTGAGGGGGCTGGTTCAGCAGGTCTTCCCGTCCGGGACCGGTTGGAGGTCGAGGAGGTAGGCGTCCACGGCGTCGGTCACGCAGGTGCTGCCCCGGCCGTAGGCGGTGTGGCCCGGCCCCCGGAAGGTGAGCAGCATGCCGCCGGGCAGCTGACCGGCGAGGTTCTTCGACCACTCGTAGGGCGTGGCCGGGTCGCCGGTGGTGCCGACGACCAGTACCGGGGGGAGGCCCTCGGCCTGGACGCGGTGCGGCTTCTGCTGTCCGGCGGGCCAGTCCTTGCAGACGAGCGTGGCGAGGACGTTGGAGGTACCGAAGGCCCCGGCCTCCCGGTTCGCCAGGTCGAGCAGGTCCCAGTAGGGCTGCGGGTCCCTGGGGTGCGGATGGTCGAGGCAGTTGATGGCCACGAGGGCGTCGGAGGAGTTGCCGGGGGCCTGGTGGCCGGCGGCGCCCGGATCGGATCCGGAGTCGGAGCTGTCGTCCTGAGTCGATATGCCGGGGTCCGCGATCTCCGCGAGCTTGGTTCCGTCGCCGGCTTTGTGTGCCGCGCCGAGCGCCTCGGACAGGGGCTGCCACTGGGACTCAGGCGAGTACATCGACATGCTGACGGCGGTGTTCAGCATGGCCTGGTCGAGTCGCTCGTCGGCGCCCTTGATCCGCAGCGGGCGCTTGGAAACCCGCGCGTACAGGTCGGTGATCACCTTGCGGATGCCGTCCGGGGTGGCGGCGGGGCAGGTGCTCCCCACCACGGAGGCGCATTGCCCGGCGTAGTCGTCCACCGATTTCTGGAAGCCCTTGGCCTGCTGGAGGGCGGCCTCGGACCAGTCGAGTGCGGGGTCGGCCGCGGCGTCGAGGGCGAGTGCCCGGACCCGGCGCGGGAACAGCTCGCCGTAGACGGTGCCGAGGTAGGTGCCGTAGGACCAGCCGAGGTAGGTGAGCTTGTCGTCGCCGAGGGCGGCGCGCAGTACGTCCATGTCGCGGGCGGCGTCCAGGGTGCCGACGTGCGGCAGGATCGCGCCGCTGCGGGCCTTGCAGGCGGCGGTCTGTTGTTCGGCGTTGGTGAGTTCGGCGCTGCGTTCGGCGTCGGTCGTCGGGTACAGGCTCGTTGACGTGTCGCCGGCACCGGATATGGGCTGGTCCTCGGCGGCCGGGTCCGAGGACCCGCAGTCGACGGCCGGCTTGCTCCCGGCCACGCCGCGCGGGTCGAAGCTGACGATGTCGAAGCGGTCGCGGGTCCGTTCGCTGAAGGACGACTGGGCGCCGGATTTCAGCTGGTCGACCCCGGATTCGCCGGGGCCGCCGGGGTTGAAGACCAGGGAGCCGATGCGCCGGGTGGGGTCCGCCGTGACGGCCTTGGCCAGCGGCAGGGTGAAGGTCCGGCCGTCCTTGGGGTGTGCGTAGTCCATGGGCACGGTGAGCGTGGCGCACTGCAGCTCACCGCACCGGGTCCAGGCCAATTTCTGCTGGTAGAAGCCCTGCAGATCGCTCTGCGCGGCGGGGTCGACGGATACGGCGCCGGGCGGGCGTGCGTCATCACTGGCCGGGTTGCAGCCTGCGAGTGCCGTCGCGCCGAGTGCGGCCAGGGCCAGGATCAGGCTGCCGCGCTTGAGGGCCGGGTGGTTCATGGGAGTACTCCGTCGGGACTGGTCGGCGCCGGTTCACGGCGCGCAGGGCACGGACGCTCAAGCCGGTGCCGCAGAGCAGGGGGCGGCCGCCTGCGGCCTGCCCCCCCGGACGTGGAGCCGGGTGGGAGTGGGGGGTCCACGCCCGGGGGTGTCTCAAGTCGCCGCGTGTTCGATTCCGCTGCGACCTGGATGGATGGTCCCTGAGGGAACCTGAGGATTTGATGAGGACGGGGCACGGCAGGGGCCTCCGCGCGGGCCGGACTATCCTGACCCCCGTGCGAGTACTGGTGGTCGAAGACGACGACAATCTGCGGTTCGCGGTGTCCGCAGCGCTGCGCTCCGAGGGGCTGGCCGTCGACGAGGCAGCCGATCTGCCGGCCGCCGACGAGGCACTGTTCGTCACCGATTACGACTGTGTGGTGTTCGACCGGACACTGCCCTCCGGGGACGCCATCGACTACGTGGACAAGATGAGGCGCGCCGGGCGGACCGTCTCGGTGCTGTTCCTCACGGCTCGGGACACGGTCGCCGACCGGGTCGCCGGGTTCGCCGTCGGCGGCGATGACTACTTGGTCAAGCCGTTCGCCGTGCCCGAGCTGGTGGCCCGGGTGCACAACCTGTGCCGACGGGCGGGGGCGGCCCGGCCGCCGGTGCAGCGGATCGCCGACCTGGAGATCGACACCGCCCGCCGCCAGGTGCACCGCGGCGGCGTGCTGCTGATCCTGACCCGCAAGGAATTCGCCGTACTGGAACTGCTCGCGGCCCGCGCTGACCAGGCCGTACCCCGCGCCGAGCTGATCGCGAAGTGCTGGGACGAGATGGCCGAGCCGAACTCCAACGTCGTCGAGGTGCTGGTCTCCCAACTGCGCCGCAAGCTCGGCGACCCACCGCTGATCCACACGGTCCGCGGCCTCGGCTACCGCCTGGCACCCCCCACGACCGGCCGAGCATGACGGCGGCCGAGGCCCGCGCCCGCCGGCTGCGCCGACGGCTTACCGCCCTGTTCACCCTGACCAGCGCGGTCGGGCTGATCGCCCTCGCGGCGTTCGCCATCCACACCAACGACAACTCCTGGCGCAACCAGCTCGACGACGCCCTCAACCTCCAGACCAGCCGGGCGATCCCGCTCCTGGGCACCGACGAGAAGGGCAAACTCGACGTCCAGGCCCTGAAGGAGGGCATGGAGACCGAGTGCCCACTGCTCACCGTGGTGGCCACGACGGCGAACAAGCCCACCATCGTCTACCAGCCGCGCCAGGCCTGCGTATGGCCCCGGAACGAGGACCTGGAGGAGGCGGCCGCCGCAGCCGTGAAGGAGGGTGAGGCGGTCGTCGTCGACGCCCGCAGCGAGGGCGGCGACGAGATCCGGCTGCTCGCCGAGCCCTACACGGCAGCCGACGGCGAGAAACCGGAGGGCGCGCTCGTCGCAGCCGTGGACATGTCCGCAGACCAGGCCGCACACCGCCGGCTGACGCTGCTCCTGACAGGTGGCTGCGCAGCCCTGGTGACGCTGTCCGCCGCAGCCGGACACCTGCTCTCCGGACGCGCGATCCGACCCGCGCTGACGGCACTGCGCCAGCAGGAGGAGTTCCTCGCCGACGCGGCCCACGACCTGCGCACCCCGGCCGCCTCACTGCGCATCCTTGCCGAAACCGCGCTGCGCGACGACACCAACCGGGACGCCGCCCTGGAACGGACCGTGCGCCTGGCGAGCCGGATGGGCGACCTCATCGACGGCCTGCTCACCCGCGCCCGGATGGCAGCCGGCGTCAGCGCCCCGGACCGCCAGCCCATGCGCCTGGACCAGCTCGTAGAAGCCGTCGTCGACGAGACCGAGACCGGCGGGCATCACGTGACCGTACGCACCGAACCGGTCGTCGTGGTCGCCGACCCCGACCTCCTGAAGCGGGCAGTGGCCAACCTGCTCGGCAACGCCCTCGTCCACGGCCACGCCCCCGGCCGGCCCGCGGAGGTCGAGCTCACCGTGACCGCCGACGGCACGCTGACCGTCGACGACGCCGGGCCGGGCGTACCCCGGGAACTGGCCGACTCCCTCTTCCAACGCTTCCGAAGCGGGTCCGCCTCCGGCTCCAGCGGCCTCGGCCTCTCCATCGCCTCCTGGATCGCCCACGCCCACGACGGCACCCTCGACGCCACCACCAGCCCACGCGGCGGCGCCCGCTTCACCCTCCACCTCAAGCCCCAGGCGAAGTAAGAGGGAGCACTCGCCAGCCGCGATCGCCACGCCCGCGATCGGCGCGCCCGCGATCGGCACGCCCGCGTTCGCCACGCCCACGTTCGGCGCGGCGGGGATCTCGGGCCACACGCGCTCGGCTGCGGTGAGGATCACGCGCTGGTTGTCGGCGGCGTCGGCTCGTGTCGAGCGGGGCCGGGCAGTACTGGGGGTATCCAGCGCCGCCGTTCTCCGCGCCGCCACATTGCTCCTGCCCGGACGGCCCGGCCGGGCTTTTCACAGGGCGGCCAATGACGCGGCGGCGCCCGCTGAAGGGGCGAAACCTAGGCGGAGGTGATGTTCTCGGCCTCGGGGCCCTTCTGGCCCTGGGTGACGTCGAAGTTCACCTGCTGGCCCCCGCAGCTCCTCATCCTCGGCCGCCACGGCGACACCGGCCGCCTACGGGCGGTAGGCCGCACCGTCGCGCTGCGCCCGGAGCAGGCCCGCCAGGTCGCCGAGCACCTGACCGCCGCCGACCCCGGGCACCCATGGACCGGGGTGCGGTTCGCATCGGCGTGGGGGTCCTGCGAGGGCTGGCTGCTGTCACCGGGTGACCAGCTGGCTGCCGGGGAGCGACTGCGTGCTGGTGAATCGGCTGCCACCAGCAGGCACATTCACACGACTGGACTGGTTGCAGGGTCTGTTGTCGGGGCGCGAAGCGATTCGCGGGTGGCGCGTAACCTGGCGCGGTTACGGCTGTCCCTTCTGGCAATTTCGAGGGCTACCGGGCTCTACGGTTCTACCCAGCCGGGGCGGGCGGGCGGCCGGTAGGAGGCAGAGTCCGGGGCCGACTGTTCGTCCTCAGGGGCGCACTCAGGCATGGTAACAACTGTTACCATGCCGGTATGGCTAAAACGCAGCTGGGTGCCCGGGTCGATCAGGACGTCGCAGAACTTGCGAAGAAGCGCGCCGCTGACCTAGGGCTGAGCATCGGGGACTACCTCGCCCGCCTGGTCCAGGACGACGCCAGCGGCCTGCGGGCCCGCGCCGTGGACGCGGCCGCCCGCTTCCTCGCCGAGCACCAGGACGTCTTCGACGAGACCGAGGATGCCCAGGAAATCCGCCGGGGAGAACGCGCCGCCTGATGGAACTGCACATCGACGTTGCCTGGATCCTGCAGGTCGCCCAGGCCGCCGGCGCCAACGATCCCGCCCCCGACGACTACGGCGTCCCCGTCTCGGCAGTCGCCCGCCACAGGGCCGAGCTCTTCGAGCAGCCGGTCTACAACGGCCCGTACGCCAAGGCAGCCGCCCTGGTGCACACCCTGGGACGGTGCCGCTGGCTGGAGCGCTCCAACCTCGCCGTCGCCGCCGCAACCGGCGTCATGTACCTCGAAGCCACCGGAACCGCGGTCAAGCCCACCCGCGACAACGCCATCGCCCTGAGGGATCTTCTCCTGGACCCGACCTGCACCGCCACGCAGATCGCCACACTGCTGCGTTCCTGGCCCACTGCCAGCTGACGAGGGGGCCGGCACGGCGGCACCGTGCCGGGGTGTACGTGGCCCAGGATCAGCCCACCGGCACTGGGGCTGGGGCGGTGGGGGCGGTCAGCCGCTCCGCGCCCGCCGGGACGGGGACCGAGGCGAAGATCGCGTTCTGCTGCTCCTGAAGCTCCCGCTTCCGCTCGGAGCCGGTACCCGGCAGGCGCTGCTCCTCGTACAGCTTGTGGGTGGCTTCCTGGGCCCACTTACTGGCCGGGGTGTGGAACTGGACCTCGAACAGCTGCCCCGAACCAGGCGCGTGCCAACCGGTGTTGAGTCCCTTGTAGCCCGCCGTGCGGCCCCAGGTGTTGGACCACTTGGTGCTGTCGTTGCCCCAGGCGGACAGTGCCGCGGAGGCGGTGGTGACTCCGTCGGTGTACTGGCCGTCGCCCCACTGAAGGGTGTAGCGCACCGCGTCGCTGAGAGTGGCGAGAACGGTGTCGGCGCTCTGCCCGGGGTGTTCCTTCAGCGAGGTGGCAACCTTCCGCTTGAGCGAATCGGGGGACTTGAGCCGGTTCTCGAAGCCGATCACCTCCGCACCCGCCATCCAGGCCGCCGCCCGCACCTGGGGGCTGATGGACCGCTCCGCCCGCTGGGCGCTCTCCATGTACTTCTCGACGCGCTGGTTGTCGGCCGGGCTCAGTGAGAGCCCGCCTTCACCGCTCCAGCCGTCGCCCGGCTGCTCGACCGACGACACGGGGGAAGCGCCGGCGGTGGTTTGGGCGGCGCCGGCGGTCGCGGTGAGGCCGCTGCCGAGCGCGGTGGTCAGCGCTGCCGCGATCGCGGCTCGCGTGAGGGTACGGGTGATGTTCATCCGCGTGAGTCCTGCCTTTACGTGGGGCATGAGTATGCACAGCACAACGGGCCGACCAGGGTCGAGGTGTCTCAACGGGGCAGGCCGCGGTGATCTTTGGCCGGTTTCGGCTGGGCCGCTGCCCGAGGAACGCGCCGCTGGGGTCCCCGGCGTGAGCGGGAGCCGACGGGTGGCTGTGTCAGCGCCGGGCGTCAACCCTCGCCCTCGTATGTCACGCATGTTGCCGAACCGTGTGCTTTTGCTGTGGGGCGCCGGCTTGCCGCGGTTATGGTCGGGCGCAGTCCGCGCCGATCAGGCGTGCGCGGGCGAGGCCCGGTGACCAGAGCGCTCTGGCGGCAGTTGCACCGGGCCGCCCAAGCCCCCACGAAACAGCCGGTGTCTGGGCGTGCGGCGTGTCTGGTGCCGGCCACCCATGCTGCTTTGACCGGCCGCTGGTGTCCGTCGGGATACCAGCGGTCATGACCCAGTGAAGTCCGCTCCACCTTCACGGCAACCGCCTCGGCCGAGCCCCGGGCAGCAGCAGCACCGCAGCAGCCGAGCAGCAGCCCGCACCAGGGGACGCGTCCCGCTCGGGGTGCTGGCGGGAGGCGTCCAGCTCGATCGCCTCCGGCGGCAGCATCAGCAGTCCGTACACCCCGCACGTGGCTCCGCCCCGGGACCGTGTCAGCGCATGTGCCAGGGCAGAGCATCGGAGCACATCACCCACAGTGTGGGGGCCTGTCCCGGAGCCCAACGGGCTTGGGACGTATGCGAGAAGAGGCAGATGTAGCGCCGGCCTTGGTACGCCACCTCATCGCTCTTTGCGTACGGCCTGCCCACCGTCCACTGCGGCAATGCTGCAGACATGCCTGTCTCCCCGCTGATCCGGCACGGTGCCCACCCGCGTGGATCTTCCCATGACGATGCCGACTCCGATGGATGATCCATGAGGCGGGTCGGGCTCGCTGCGCCCGCTGTCTGCGGAACCGATTCGCTACCGCTCACGGGCGTACGCGAACGGCCTCGGTCAGCTGACCTCGCTGGTGGCGGTGACTGCGCGTTCGAACCGTCGAAGTCGGACCAGGACCCGGCGCAGTGGCCGCCGCCGTCGCCGGAGGCACTGCGACCGGCAGCGCGTCCTCGTCGGACGCGAAGGCGACCGCCGGATCTGCGGACCGAGCTCCGGCCACCCCGACCCCTACGCGTGCCCCCGCTGCTCGAACCCGCTCTCCTACATGGTTCGGGGCCTGTGTGACCGGTGCACGCTCCAAGACCAACTCGCTACCGTCTTCGACGCCGCCCCGGCCGAAGCCAGGGGTCAGTACCACCAGATGCGGACCGCCCTGGCGGAGTGCGAGCGGCCGAGGATTGCGTTGAACTGGCTGCGGAACTCGCACTCCGCCCACCTGCTGGCCGACCTCGTGGCCGTCGGCCGGCCGTTGACCCACGAGGTCCTGGACACCATGGCCGCGGCCTCCGGCCGGGGCGGAACGCAGACCATCGACTACCTCCGCACCACCCTGGTCACCTACCGGGTCCTGCCCGAGCGGGACGAACTCACCGCGCGCATCGAACGCCACCTCACCTCACCCGCACCGCGGCCCGCCACCCCGAACGCGCCCTGCTGCTGCGCGCCTACGTCCGCTGGTCCCTCCTGCCCCGGCCCGCCGGGCCCACGGAAGGCCAAGCGGCTTCAAGCACCGTGTCCGCTGGGCCTGCACCCGTATCAACCATGCCGTCGCCTTCCTCACCACCATGAACGACCACGGCCTCGCTCCCGCCGAAGTCACCCAGCGCGAGATGGACTGGTGGCTGGCCGACAACCCCGGCAGCCGCTACGAGGTCCGAGACTTCGCTGTCTGGGCCGCACGCCGAGGCCACAGCCGTGACCTCCATGTCCCACACCGGCCCAAGGCCGACCCAGTCGGGTTCGACGAGGACTCGCACTGGGAGCTACTCCACCAGTGCCTGAACGACCGAAGCCTTCCCCTCGAAGTCCGGGCTGCCAGAGCCATCCTGCTCCTGTTCGGTCAGCACCTCACCCGGATCGCAGCCCTCCCAGCCGACGTCCCGACCACGTGCAACGGCGACCGGGCCGTAATGCTCGACCGCGTCCCATCCGACGTCCCGGATCCCTGGCCACCCTGCTGTCCGAACTCGCCGACCGGACCCCCTCGGGCGGGGCAGCGAACTCACCCCATCGCCGGCTGCTCCCCGGCACCCGCCCCGGCCAGCACCTCTCCGCCACCGTGCTCGCCCGCCGGCTTAACGCACACGGCATTCCTATCCGGCCAGCCCGCAACACCGCGCTCACCCAACTCGCCCAAGACCTCCCGCCGGCCGTACTGGCCCCACTCCTCGGCCTTCACGTCGTGACCGCCACACAATGGCGCCGCCGCGCCGCAACAGACTGGACCGCCTACCTGGAAGCCCGCACGTCGCAACCCCACAGCTGATCCCCGTCTGCCCGTCGCGGGATGCGGGCACGAACGACAGTGGGATTCGCCTCGCAGCACAGCAGCTGGCGCACCTGCCCCACAGGGCTCAGTTGTCCGGACCGCAGACGCCGCCGCCGGGCTGCTGGCGGGAGTACCGGACTATGGCTTCCTGCGAGGTCGCTGGCGCGCTGCTGTCGGCGGGAGCGTGGGTGTAGAAGGCGATGATGGAGCCCTCGGTGACGGCGTCCAGGACGCCGTCCCAGGGGATGGTGTAGCTGGCCGAGGTGGTGTCAGCGGTGATGCTCGCGACACCCCGGATCTCCGCAGCCGGGGTCTGCCCGGTGGCGTCGCTGCAGACCGTGATGTGGAAAGTGACCTCGTCGCCGGTCTTGAAAGGTATCCGGTCCACCACGACGAGGACGCCATTCCAGGGCTTCTGCCAGCAGGTGATGCCACCGGGGGGTTCCGCGTAGGGAAACTCCGGGAAATCGAGCTCGATGGACATGAGGGCTCCTGGTCGGTCGAAGGGCAGGGGCGAGAGACCGGACTCCCGCTCCATGATCATGGACCAAACGCCAGGCCGTGGGGCCGGATCCGTGAGGGTGACCAGACTTGCCGGCCAGTAAGGCGGTCAGGAAAGGGGGCTGTCGCCCAATGGTCACCGGAGGTATCGTTGCACCAATGTTGACACCAGTGGTGCATTAATGTGTGGCGCCACCCCGTGTTCTGTGAGGTGGCCGATGTGTGAAGTACTCCGAGGGGACTGTCGGGCGGACCGTGGTGCGCACGCGCCTGCTGCCGGCTTCAGAGCTGGTGGCGGGCAGTGAGGCGGGGTGGCGGTGGGGCCGTTCCGGCGGCGGGGACATCGGCAGCGCTGATCGCGGGGATGGCGCTCGGGAGCATCGGCGGCAGCCTGATGCCGGTTCTGCTGTCCGGCTATGCGCTGCGGTTCGGCTTGTCCGGTGCGGCGTCGGGAGTGGTGGCCGCGGCTCAGCTGCTGACCACGGCGGCGGTGACGCTGTTGATGGCTCGGCGGGCCGCTCTGCCGGGGCGGGCACGGATGGCCCGTGGCGGTCTTGTGGTGGCCGCGGCGGGATTCGCCGGTGCTGCGCTGGCGTCCGGTCCCGCGCTGCTGACGGCGGCGAATGTGCTGGCGGGGGCCGGGTTGGGGGCGGTGTTCGCCGCATCCGCCGCGGGTCTGGCGGCGACCGGTGACGCCGACCGGGCATCGAGAGTGGCCGTGCTCGGGAGCACGATTGCCTGTGCGGCGCTGCTGGTGGTTGTTCCGGCCGCGGACGCCGGGCTGGGAACCGGCGCGGGGTTCGCGGTGGTGGCGGTGTGTTGCGTGCCCGCATACGTCCTGGTCGGCCGGCTTCCGGAGAGGTCCGGGCAGCGCGCCAAGAGCGCCACGGATCCCGGGGACGCCGGGCGGGCGGGGGTTCCGGGAGTAGCGCTGCTCGCGGCGGTGGCGCTGCTGCTGGCCACGGATCAGGGCACCTGGTCGTACGCGGCGGTGTTCGGCCAGGAACATGCCCGTATGTCGTCCTCGGCCGTTTCGGTCACTCTCGCGGTCGCGGGAATCTGCGCGTTGGCGGGAATCGTGACCGGTTCGCTGGCCGCGCGCCGTTTCGGGCGGATGCCCGCGATGGCCGGATGCCTGGCACTGGGTGCGGTCGCCAAGTGCGCGGTCGTGTGGACGGGGTCCGCGGCCGCGTACGCGGTGGCGATGGTGGTGTGGCAGTGCTGCTACCTGGCGGTACTGGCCCTGGCGCTCGCCGCGGCGGCCGAGATCGACGCGAGCGGGAGGTGGGCGGTGGCGCTGAGCGGTGCGGTCACGGTGGGAGCAGGGGTGGGGCCTCTCGCGGTCGGAGCCCTACTGGACGCCGCAGGGCCCGCCGGACTCGGGGCCGCGCTCGCGGCGGCTACCTGCGCCGCGGCCGCCCCGGTGCTTCGTATGGCCCGGATCAGCGACGGGGCGCCGGCCGCCGCCGAGCTGTCAGGCGTCGTCGCGGTCGCGGGCGCGCCGGGCCCGCACCTCGACGGCATCGATGAATAGGCCGATGGTGGTCTCGAACTGGTCGTCGGCATCGATGTCGGCGAGGTGGAGCGCCACGGAGGCCAGGTGCGGGTACTTCTTCGGCGACGCGGCCAGGTACTCACGCTGCCAGGCCTGGTGGTCGCCCTCCCGGGCCTGTTCGTCCAGCAGGCTGACCGAGGCTTCGTAGGCCGAGAGCGCCAGCGCGGTATCCACCAGCGCACGGTAGTACGAGGCCGCTTCGCGCCCCCGCAGCCCCGCCTCCAGCAGGGCACCGATCACGATGTCGGCGCCCTGGAACTCCGCGGCCCGGCGCGAGGTGCGTGCCGCCACGAGGACGGCGACACCCGGATGCGCCCGGCACGCGGCGCGGGTCCGGCGTGCGAGCGAGGCCAGGGTCTGCCGCCAGTCCGGTTCGGGGACGAAGCCGTCCAGGGCCTCTTCCATCAGGCGGGCCGCCAGGGAGAGCAGCAGATCGTCCTTGCTGCCGAAGCGGCGCAGCACCGAGCTGTGGTCGGCGCCCAGCTCGGCGCCCAGGCGGCGGAAGGTCAGCGCGTCGGGGCCGTCGCGCTCGATGATGGCCATGGCGGTGTCGAGGATCAGAGCGACGCTGAGGAAGGGGGCACTGGGCCGGCCCCGCCGTGCTGTGCCCGTCGCCGCCGGCTGGTTCCCGCTATCCGTCATGGCGATCATCCTAGTGGGACCGTCACAGGTCACCCGAGCAGGCGATCTGGCGGGTGATTGCCTGGAAGGCGGTGATGGTTTCCCGGTCGCGTGTCTCGTCGTCGGCGGTCGGCCAGGCGCTGGTCTTGACGATCACCAGATCCGCCTCCGGGTCGACGTACAGGTACTGGCCGAAGATCCCCAGCCCGGTGAACGCCCGACGTGCACCACCCAGCGTCCACCACTGGTTGCCGTATCCGTAGTGCGGATAGCCACTGGGGCCCAGCTCGCCGACCGCCAGGTGCGCCAGACCCCGGCCCCGGTTCCGCTCCACCCACTGCTCGGGCAGGATCCGGCGGCCGTCGAGCTCGCCGCCGCGAGCCATCAGCAGGCCCAGCCTGGCGATGTCCCGGGTGGTGGCGTTCAACGAGCCGCCGCCGATCGCGGTGCGCGGCCGGCCGCGGGTGAGGAAGTAGTACGCGTCGTGCTCCGGGCCGATCCGGTTCCACAGCCGCTCGGCGGCGAACCGCGCCAGGCTCAGACCGGTCGCGGACTCCACCACCCAGCCCAGGACCTGGGTGTCGATCGTCGAGTAGTTGAACCGCGTGCCGGGTTCCGCGGTGCGCTCCACCGAGTGGACCACTTCGTGCAAACTGCCTGCGCCGCCGATCGCCCTCTCGAAGCGGCTGATGTTGTTGCCGGGGACGGTGTGCACCTCAAGGTCGCCCGCCCCGCTGCACATGTCGAGCAGGTGCTCGACCGTCGGCCCGTCGTATGCGGTGCCTGCCAGGTCGGGCAGATAGGCCGTCACCGGATCGGTGACGCTCTTGATCGCGCCCTCGGCAATGGCGATGCCCACCAGCACCGACGTCACCGACTTGGTCAGGGAGAACAGCTGGAATCGCACTCCGGGCCCGGCGAACCGGCCCGGGTACACCTCGTGGACCAGTTCGCCGCCGCGCAGTACGAGGAAGGAGGTGGTGTTCGTGTTCCGGTGCAGGTCCTCCAGGGTCCGCTCCTGGCCCTCGAATGTGTAGGTCACGTCGAGCGGTCCCGGCCGGCCGGGCAGCGGGAGCACCGGGCCGCCGCGCGGCACGCTCTCCTTGGGCATCACCGTGTCCATGTGGGTGAAGGTCCACTCGCTGAGCGGCCGCCGTGTCGCCAGCTTGCCTTGGTTGCGCCACAGCCACACCGCGCCGGCACCCGCTCCCGCCACCGCTGCCGCGTTCAGCAGCCGCCCCGGCATACGTGTCATCACCTGTCTCCTTCGACCCTCAGTGTCGTCACCGGTTGGATTCCTCGGCATCGTGCTCGGGCGGACGGCGCTGGGAAAGGGCCGCCGGCCGGGGCCGAAAGCCTTGGCGGCAGCAGGTAATGGCGATCCTGCCCAGGTCCGCACCGGGCCGCCGTGACCCGCCACGTGGAATCGGTTCCGTCCCGGCAGCGAAAACTGTACACCGTCGGTGGCACCATTGGTGCATTTAGTCTTCGCGCAGTGGTCGCGCGCAGTTCCTGATCCCCGGTTCCTTGCTGCTGGGCATCGAAGCGACGCTGTGCGTAGGCGGGTGGGAGGTGGACGGTGAGGCGTCGCATGCGGCCGTCGTCGGTGGTGCCGATGGGCGCGGTGTAGCCGAACCGTGCCGGGGTCTCCATCGTGATGTCGGCGCGGGTGGCGGCCTGCTGCCGCCGGCGTCCGCGGACCTTCGGCTGCCAACGGGCACGCACTGCGGCGTCGATCCGGTCAGTGATCTCCTCCGGCGGGGTCTTGTGCTCCCCCGTGCGGTAGCGCTCGACCGAGCGCTGGCTGACCCGAGCTCCTGCGCGACGCGGGGAGTTCTTCCTTGGCGTGATTCAGCCAGGGGCCGCGGTGGGTGAGCCGGGGGTGCATCCGATCCCAGGCCGTCGCGGTGGCCGTGCCGTAGCGGGTGGTGTCCGTGTCGGTCGTGACGTCGGGCTCGTGCCAGCTGTCGGGCTTCTTGAACGCGAGGACGCCGCCATGCCGGCGAGGGCGCCCGCCCCGGGGACCCGACCGGGCGGGGCCGGGGTCGCGGAGCATGACCCGGTCCGAGCGCAGGCGTCGGGTTCGGGCGGAGACCTTGCTGGCCGCGCGGCGCTACGCACGCGCACGACGGCGGCTCTGAATCACCCGGAATAAACGGAAGATGATGTCCAGTCAACCATTGTTGATTTTTCGGCACTTCGCACATACGGTCACGCCAGGCCGGGCCCACAGCCATGCCCGGTCGCTCTGACCAAGTTGGGGGAACCTGCCGAATGAATCGGCGAACACTCTTCGATCGGGTGCAACACCCGAGAAGCGGCGGCCGTATCGGCGCCGCGCGCATGACGAGCCTGCGCGTCGTCGCGGGCGGCCTGCTGCCCGCCGTGCTCGCGGCCGGCCTGCTCGGCGCGTCACCTGCCGGCGCCGCTGACGATCCGGACTACACGGACCCCTTCGGCCGGATCCGGGCCGTCGCCTACTGGCGGACCGGTGAGGCCGGCATCAAGGAGGCGGCCGAGCGGGCGCTCCTCGGTACGGACGAGGACATCCAGAAGTTCCTGGACGCCGCACCGGCCATCGAGTACGACGACAACTACGTCCGTGCCAGCCGCCTGTTCAACGTCGGCGGCCCGGCGGTCCGCGCGGCGGCCAAGCAGGCGCTCAAGGGCACGCCCGCACAGTTGAACACCTTCCTGAACGACGGCTGGAAGGCTCCTCTCAACGAGGACCGCCAGGTTGAGGTCTCGCAGGTCATCAACATGGGCGGCACCGGGGTCAAGGACGCGGGCAAGACCGCGCTCAAGGGCACCCCGGAGGACATCGCCACATTCCTCGACGAGGGCCAGTACACCGCGCGCGAGTCCGACAACGAGGTCGCGGTCTCGAAGCTGGCCGGCAGCGGTGGCCCGAATGTGAAGGCGGCCGCCAGGATCGCGCTGCGCGGGACTCCGGAGGACATGGTCGAGTTCCTGGAGATCGGGCAGTTCACTGCTCGCAACCGGGACCAGGAGTACGCCACCGTCGCGCAGCTGACGGAGGACGCCAAGCAGGCCGGTATCCAGGCCGAAGACGCGACCAAGGCGGCCGAGGAGGCCTCGGCCAAGGCGATCGCAGCCTCCGACCTCGCGAAGCAGGCCGCGCAGAAGGCGGCCTACGAGGCGAACCAGGCGAAGAACGACGCCAACCGCGCCGCGGCGAAGGCCACACAGGCTGCCAACGCCGCCCGCGCGGCCGCCGCGGCAGCCCAGCAGGCCATCAGCTCGGCGAACGCGGCGAGCCGCGCGGCGCGGGTCGCATCGCTGGCCGCCGCCCAGACCGCGAGCGCGGCAGCCGCCGCGGCCAACGCCGCCAACAACGCGTACAACGCCGCCATCGCCGCGGGCAACGACGCCACCCAGGCCGGGAATGCCAGGGACCTCGCCAACGTCGCACGCATAGCGGCCAAGCTCGTCGACACTTCCGCGCAGGCCGCGGAGATGGCCGGTCTGGCTTCGCAGGCCGCCGGGCGCGCGGCCAGTGCCTCGCAGAGCGCGGGCGACAACGCCAACGCCGCGGCCGACGCCGCCGAGCAGGCGAACGACTACGCGGACGCGGCCGGGAACTCCTCTGCCGAGGCCCGCCAGGCCGCGGCCGAGGCCCGCCGTCACGCGAACGCCGCCAACCGCGCCGCCGACCAGGCCTCCGCGCTGGCTCAGCGTTCCGCCAACGCGGCCTTCGAGGCACGTGACGCGGCCCGCTC
>NZ_JBHWVM010000113.1:0-20993 GCF_042736805.1 Streptomyces sp. NPDC060031 | reverse complement strand
ACAGGCGCAGTGCGCACCGGGCCACCGGTCTTCGTACGGGGGCGTCCTAGCAGCCGAGCAGACGGCTGCCGAGGTAGCTCTGGATCTGGTCCAGGGAGACGCGCTCCTGCTTCATGGTGTCGCGCTCGCGCACGGTCACCGCGTTGTCGTCCAGGGTGTCGAAGTCGACGGTGACGCAGAACGGCGTACCGATCTCGTCCTGGCGGCGGTAGCGGCGGCCGATGGCGCCCGCGTCGTCGAACTCGATGTTCCAGAACTTGCGCAGGTCGGCGGCGAGGCCCTTGGCCTTCGGCGACAGCTGCGGGTTGCGGGACAGCGGCAGGACGGCGACCTTGACCGGGGCCAGGCGCGGGTCGAGGCGCATCACGGTGCGCTTCTCCATGACGCCCTTGGCGTTCGGGGCCTCGTCCTCGTTGTACGCGTCGAGCATGAAGGCCAGCATGGCGCGGTTGACGCCGGCCGCCGGCTCGATGACGTACGGGGTGTAGCGCTCCTTGGACTCCTGGTCGAAGTACACGAGGTCCTGGCCGGAGGCGGCGGAGTGGGCCTTGAGGTCGAAGTCGGTGCGGTTGGCCACGCCCTCGAGCTCGGAGAACTCATTGCCACCGAAGTTGAAGCGGTACTCGATGTCGGCGGTGCGCTTCGAGTAGTGGGACAGCTTCTCCTTCGGGTGGTCGTACCAGCGGATGTTCTCCTCGCGGATGCCGAGGTCGCGGTACCAGTTCCACCGCTCCTGCATCCAGTACTCCTGCCACTGCTCGTCCTCGCCCGGCTTGACGAAGAACTCCATCTCCATCTGCTCGAACTCGCGGGTGCGGAAGATGAAGTTGCCGGGCGTGATCTCGTTGCGGAAGGACTTGCCCATCTGCGCGATGCCGAAGGGGGGCTTCTTGCGCGAGGCGACCTGCACCTGGGCGAAGTTGGTGAAGATGCCCTGGGCGGTCTCGGGGCGCAGGTACGCCTTGGAGCCGGTGTCCTGGGTCGGGCCGAGGTGGGTCTCCAGCATGCCGGAGAACTGCTTGGGCTCGGTGAACTGGCCCTTCACACCACAGTTGGGGCAGTTGATGTCGGCGAGGCCGTTCGCGGGCACACGGCCGTGCTTGGCCTCGTACGCCTCTTCAAGGTGGTCCGCGCGGTGGCGCTTGTGACAGGAGGTGCACTCGGTCAGCGGGTCCGAGAAGGTCCCGACGTGGCCGGAGGCCACCCAGACCTCGGGGGCCAGGATCACGGACGAGTCGAGGCCGACGATGTCCTCACGCCCGGTGACCATCGCCTTCCACCACTGGCGCTTGATGTTCTCCTTGAGCTCGACACCGAGCGGGCCGTAGTCCCAGGCAGCCCGAGAGCCGCCGTAGATCTCACTGCACGGGAAAACGAAGCCACGGCGCTTGCTCAGGCTGACGATGGTGTCGATCTTGTCGGCGGCCACGGTGCTCTCTTCAGTACGAGGACGAACGGCGAAGCCTTTAGGTTACCGGCGCCCGCACCTCCCCTTTCAAATCGGATCCCTTCCACGGCACCGGCCCGGTCCTCCCATCAGGGTTTTTGACAATCGTTTCCATCTTTGATGAAAATGGATGTCATGAACGTAGGACGCCTCATACCCGCCACCGCCCTCGCCGGAACCGTTGCCCTCGGCGCCGCCGCCCTCACCGCCTGCTCCGGCCCAGCCGACGCCGCCAGTGGCAAGGACGGCAAGCTCGACGTGATGGCGTCGTTCTATCCGATGCAGTTCCTCGCCGAACAGATCGGCAAGGACCACGTGAAGGTCGACACCCTGACCAAGCCGGGCGTCGAACCGCACGACCTGGAGATCACCCCGAAGCAGACCGCGCAGCTCGGCGAAGCCGATGTCGTCCTCTACCTCAAGAACCTGCAGCCCGCCGTGGACAAGGCCGTCGCCCAGTCCGGCGTGAAGAACATCGTGGACGCCGCCACCCTGACCAAGCTCGAGGTCCACTCCGCCGCCGGCCACGAGGGCCACGACCACGCGGCCGAGGGCGAAGGCGCGGACCACAGCCACGACCATGACCACGGCCACGACCACGGCGAGTCTGGCGAGGACCCGCACGTCTGGCTCGACCCCACGAAGTACGCGGAGATCGCCAAGGGAGTCGGCGCGGCCCTGGAGAAGGCCGACCCCGACCACGCGGCGGACTACAAGAAGAACACCGATGACCTCCTCGCCAAGCTGACCGCGCTGGACACCGAGTTCAAGGACGGCCTGAAGAACACGGCGTCCAAGACCTTCATCACCACGCACTCCGCCTTCGGCTACCTCTCCGAGCGCTACGGCCTCGACCAGGAGGGCATCTCCGGCGTCGACCCCGAGTCCGAGCCGAGCCCGGCCCGGATGAAGGAACTCCAGGCCATCGCGAAGAAGGACAATGTCTCCACCGTGTTCTTCGAGACCCTGGCCAGCGACAAGACGGCCAAGACCCTCGCCCGGGACACCGGCCTGAAGACCGACGTCCTCGACCCGCTCGAGGGAATGAGCGACAAGTCCCAGGGCGCTGACTACTTCGAGGTCATGCGGTCCAACCTGAAGAACCTGCAGAAGGCGCTCGGAACCAAGTAATGACAGCAGCAGCAACGGAGGCGCGAGCCATGCAGTCCACGCCCCGACCGGCTGACGACCAGCCCGTCATATCCCTGCGCGGGGCCACGGCCTCGCTCGGCTCGCGCCCCGTGCTGCGCGGGATCGACCTCACCGTCCGCCGCGGTGAGGTCGTCGCGCTGCTCGGTGCCAACGGCTCCGGCAAGTCCACGGCCGTCCGTGCCGTCGTCGGCCAGGTCCCGCTGAGCGACGGCGCCCTGTCCCTCTTCGGCACCGACTTCAAGCGCTTCCGCGACTGGTCGCGCATCGGGTACGTCCCGCAGCGCACCACCGCCGCCAGCGGCGTCCCCGCCACCGTCCGGGAGGTCGTCTCCTCCGGGCGGCTGGCCCGTAGCCGCTTCGGGCTCCTGCGCAAGGCCGACAAAACCGCCGTCGAGGCCGCCCTGGCCCTGGTCGACATGGACGCGTACGCCGACGCCTCGGTCAACGCGCTCTCCGGCGGCCAGCACCAGCGCGTGCTCATAGCCCGGGCACTCGCCGTCGAGCCGGAGCTGCTGATCATGGATGAGCCGATGGCCGGCGTGGACCTCGCCAACCAGGAGGTCCTCGCGAACGCGCTGCGCGAGCAGGTCTCCGCCGGCTCCACCGTCCTGCTCGTCCTGCACGAGCTGGGCGCGCTGGAGCCCCTGATCGACCGCGCCGTCGTCCTGCGCGACGGCTGCGTCGTCCATGACGGACCGCCCCCGGAGGCCGTGGGCCAGCACGCCCTGCCCGGCCACGACCACGTACACCCCCACGCGGCGCACGACGCCGAGCCCCTGCGGACGGGACTGCTGAGCTGATGGACCTCCTGAACTACGCCTTCATGCAGCGGGCGCTGATCGCCGCCGCGCTGGTCGGCCTCACGGCTCCCGCCATCGGCACGTACCTCGTCCAGCGGCGCCAGGCCGTCATGGGCGACGGCATCGGGCACGTGGCCATGACCGGCGTCGCGCTCGGCTTCCTGCTCAACACGAGCCCGGTGTGGATGGCCACCCTGGTCGCCGTCATCGGCGCGGTGGGCATGGAACTGATCCGCTCCCGCGGCAAGACCAGCGGCGACATCGCGCTCGCCATGCTCTTCTACGGCGGCCTGGCCGGCGGCGTCATGATCATCAACCTGGCGCCGGGCGGTTCCACCGCCAATCTGACCAGCTACCTCTTCGGCTCCATCACCACCGTCTCGGCCGAGGACATCACGGCCGTGGTGATCCTCGCCGCGTTCGTCCTCGCCGTCACCCTGGGCCTGCGCCGGCAGCTGTTCGCCGTCTGCCAGGACGAGGAGTTCGCCCGGGTCACCGGCCTGCCGGTGCGCGCCCTGAACCTGCTGATGGCCGTCACCGCGGCGGTCACCGTCACCGTGGCCATGCGCATCGTGGGCCTGCTGCTGGTCAGCGCCATGATGGTGATCCCCGTCGCAGCCGCCCAGCGGGTCACCCGGGGGTTCACCGGGACCCTGACCGTGGCCATGGTCATCGGCGTGCTGGTCTCGCTGTCCGGCACCGTGACGACGTACTACATCGACGCCCCGTCCGGCGGCACCATCGTGCTGCTCGCCATCGCCGTCTTCATCGTGATGACGGCCCTGTCGGCGCCGCTGGCCCGGCGCCGCGCCAGAGCGGCACGTGCGGCCGAAGAGGTCTGCACGCGCGACGACGTGAAGGTCTAGACGGCCTGGCGGGCTGGCACAATGGCGGCAGGCCGATACGAGGAGGAACCGGTGGCGACTGCGCCTGGCGAGATGAATACCGCGCCAGTACGAGGACGATCCACCCGGCAGCGGGCGGCCGTGGCGGCGGCTCTGGACGAGGTGGACGAGTTCCGCAGCGCCCAGGAACTGCACGACATGCTCAAGCACCGCGGCGACTCCGTGGGGCTGACCACCGTGTACCGCACCCTCCAGTCCCTCGCGGACGCCGGCGAGGTGGACGTGCTGCGCACCAGCGACGGCGAGTCGGTGTACCGGCGCTGCTCCACGGGCGAGCACCACCACCACCTGGTCTGCCGCAAGTGCGGCAAGGCGGTCGAGGTGGAGGGCCCGGCGGTGGAGAAGTGGGCCGAGTCCATCGCGGCCGAGCACGGCTACGTGAACGTCGCCCACACGGTGGAGATCTTCGGCACCTGCGCCGACTGCGCGGCCGCCGGCTGACACCCGGCCCGGCCATGAATCCGGGCGGCTGCGGATGCGCGGAGGCGGGCGACCCCGTCACGCTGCGCCTGCCGGAGCGGATCACCACGTGACCCGTACGGCTCCGCCGCCCGGACGGTGACGTCCGCGGCGGCCGAGCCCCACGGCGGCCGTCAGCCCTTGGGGCCTTCCGGCTGGTTCGGGACCGCGCCGCCGAAGCGGCGGTCGCGCTGGGCGTACTCCAGGCACGCCGCCCAGAGGTTGCGGCGGTCGAAGTCCGGCCACAGCACGTCCTGGAAGACCATCTCGGCGTACGCGCTCTGCCAGAGCAGGTAGTTGGAGGTGCGCTGCTCGCCGCTGGGCCGCAGGAACAGGTCCACGTCCGGCATGTCCGGGTAGTACATGTACTTCGCGAAGGTCTTCTCGTTGACCTTCGACGGGTCCAGCCGGCCCGCCGCCACGTCCCGGGCGATCGCCTGCGCCGCGTCCGCGATCTCCGCGCGGCCGCCGTAGTTCACGCAGAAGTAGAGGGTCATCGCGTCGTTGTCGACGGTCTGCTCCTGCGCCACCTGGAGCTCCTGGACGACCGACTTCCACATCTTCGGCATGCGGCCGACCCAGCGGATGCGGATGCCCAGCTCGTTCATCTCGTCGCGGCGGCGCCGGATGACGTCGCGGTTGAAGTTCATCAGGAAGCGCACCTCGTCGGGCGAGCGCTTCCAGTTCTCCGTCGAGAAGGCGTACAGGGAGAGGTTCTTGACGCCCATCTCCAGGCAGCCCTTGAGCACGTCGAGCACGACGCCCTCGCCGACCTTGTGGCCCTCGGTGCGCGGCAGGCCGCGCTCCTTGGCCCAGCGTCCGTTGCCGTCCATGACGACCGCGACGTGGTTCGGGACGAGCTCGCCGGGGATCTTCGGCGGGCGCTCACCGGACGGGTGCGGCTCGGGAACCTTGTACTCCCGGCGAGAGCGTCCCAGAATCCCGCGTCGTGCCATGTGCCCAGCTCCTATTTCTCGACGTAACGCAGGGAGCGTAGCCCGCGTTCCAGATGCCAGTGCAAATAGGCGGAGACCAGCCCGCTGCCCTCGCGCACGTGACGCGCCTCGCAGGCGTCGGCGTGGCCCCAGTCGCCCGTCAGCAGCGCGCTCAGCAGGGCGATGGCCTCCGACGAGGGTACGACGGAGCCGGGCACCCGGCAGTCGCCGCATATCACCCCGCCCGCGGCGACGGAGAAGTGCCGGTTGGGGCCGTGGATCCCGCACTTCGCGCAGTCCTCGAAGCTGGGCGCGTAGCCGTTGACGGCGAGGGAGCGCAGCAGGAAGGCGTCGAGGATGAGGTGCGGCTCGTGTTCGCCGCGCGAGAGCGTGCGCAGGGCGCCGACGAGCAGCAGGTACTGCTGTACGGCGGGCTCGCCCTCGTTCTCCGCGAAGCGCTCGGCGGTCTCCAGCATGGCGGTGCCGGCGGTGTAGCGGGCGTAGTCGGTGACGATGCCGTTGCCGTACGGGGCGATGATCTCGGTCTGGGTGCAGAGCGGGAGGCTGCGGCCGATCAGCTCGCTGCCCCGGGCGAAGAACTGCACGTCGGCGTGGGAGAAAGGTTCCAGCCGGGCGCCGAATTTGGACTTGGTGCGCCGGACCCCGCGGGCGACGGCCCGCACCCGGCCGTGGCCCCGGGTCAGCAGCGTGATGATGCGGTCCGCCTCACCCAGCTTCTGGGTGCGCAGCACGATGCCGTCGTCGCGGAACAGACTCATGCGCCCATTGTCGCCTGTGCGGGCACGGTGACGGCCCTCCGTCCGGACACGCGTCCGGACGGAGGGCCGTCACCCCTTGGGAGGCTCAGGTCGCGGGTGTCGACGCGTCGTCCGCCTCGGCCTTCTCGCCGCCGGCCGTGGCCGCGACCGCGACGCCGACGGCGGCCTCGGCGACCGTCTCGGCTTCGGCCGGGGCGGCCGCCTGGGCGGGCAGCTCGACCCTGGGGACGCTGTGCGCGTCGTCCTTGCCGAGGCCGTTGAAGATCAGGTTCAGGACGATCGCGGCCGTGGCACCGAGCGTCACACCACTGTTGAGGAGCGAGGAGAGGTCCGCGTCCATGTGGTCCTTGAAGAGCACCGGGACCGTGGCGGGCAGCAGCGCGAAGGCCAGGGAGACGCCCACGACGAGCGCGTTCTTCTCCTCCTTGAGGTCGACCTTGGCCAGGGTCTGGATGCCCGCCAGGGCCACCATGGCGAACATCACCGTCGCCGCGCCGCCGAGCACTCCGTGCGGGACGGCGGCGACGATCGCGGCGGCCTTCGGGATCAGACCGAGGACGATCATGAAGACACCGGCCGCGACCACGACGAACCGGCTCTTGACCTTGGTCATGCGGACCAGGCCGACGTTCTCGGCGAAGGCCACGTACGGGAAGGAGTTGAGGACGCCGCCGAGGGCGGTCGCGGCTCCGTCGGCGCGCAGGGCGCGGGCCACGGTCTCGCTGTCGATCTCCTTGCCGACGATGTCGCCGACGGCGTACGTGTCACCGGTGGTCTCGACCATGGTGATCAGCATGACGATGAGCATCAGCAGGATCGGGAACCACGCGAACTTCGGGGCGCCGTAGTGGAACGGGGTCGTGATGCCGATCCAGTCCGAGTGGCTCACGTCGCCGAACTTGGCGTCGCCGAGCAGGAAGGCGACGACGGTGCCGCCGACCAGGCCGAGCAGGATGGAGATGCTGGAGAGGAACGGCTTGCCGAGCTTCATCAGGACGAGGATGAAGAGCATCGTGCCGCCGGCGTAGGCGAAGTGCTGGGGGTCGCCGAAGTCGGGGCTGCCGACGCCGCCCGCGGCGTCGCCCAGGCCGACGGGGATCAGCACGATGCCGAGGACGGTGATGACCGTGCCGGTGACGACCGGCGGGAAGAGCCTCATGACCGTACGGAAGGCCTTGGGGGGCAGCCAGGCGAAGGCGAAGGTGGCGATGCCGGCCGTGATGACCGCGCCGTAGATGACGAGCAGGCCCGCCGTCCCGCCGCCCGCGCCGAGGCCGATGGCGATCATCGGGGACACCGCGGTGAAGGTGACGCCCTGGATCAGGGGCAGGCGCGCGCCGACCCGGCCGATGCCCCACGCCTGGATGATCGAGGCGATGCCGCAGGTGAACAGGTCGGCGTTGATCAGGTAGACCAGCTGCTCGGTGGTGAGCCCGAGGGCGCCTCCCACGATGATCGGGACGATCACCGCGCCGGCGTAGAAGGCGAGTACGTGCTGGAAGCCGTACAGCGCGAGCTTGGGGAGGGGGAGCACCTCGTCGACCGGGTGCGTGCTCTGCTCTCCGCTGACGGAAAGCCGGGCGGCGACACGTGCCATCTCTGCCTTGCCCTTCAATGAGGTAGGTAACGAGAAGAGATCTGGTCATCCCTGCTCGGAGTGGGTCGCTAACCCGTTGGTCCGCCAGGGTTGTCAGTGAATTCACGTGAATCGAAGCCCCGCTGTGTTACCGGCGGCGTCTCGTCGTGTGACCGGAATTGAACGCCTGTGGGGGTCCTCACAGATATCGTCGACTTCTACAAAGTGTTGACGTTTGGCGATCCCATGTCTGGAGGTTTTTCCAGTGGCGGGGGTCCTGGCCATGGAGTACGCACGAGGGCACGCCAAGCGCCCGCCCCGCTGCGCGAACGCGAAGCAGGGGCGGACTGACGTGCGGATAAGGGGCTTGCGGACGTTCGGCCGCGCAAACCCGAACGCAGCGCTCCGGGCGTCCGAGGCGTGGACCCCCCGGGCCCGCAGCGCTCGGCTCCGAGGACCCCGCGGCCCGCGAGGGGCTCGAAACCGGGGCTGCGAGGCCGGATCGTTACGTCCGGCCGAGCGGTTTCGGCCCCGTACGGCTACGGCGCCCGGACCGCGGAGAGCAGCCGCGCGACCTCGTCCGAGTCGATCCGCAGCGCCGCGCCCACCGTGGCCAGCACCTCGCGCTCGGCCGGGATGTACGGCCCGTCCGCGAGCGCGATGCGAGCGCCCTGCAGCAGCATCGACTCGCGCCCCGCGGCAGCCAGGTGCGGGGCCAGCGGCTCCAGCGCCTCGTGGAGCTCTATCGACAGCGCGGCCCCGCAGCACTCGGGGCCGTCGTACAGCCCGAGCCGGCCCTCGTCGGTGGCCAGCGCCTCCACGAGGGACTCCAGCTGCTCCTCGGTGCAGTCCTGGAACCCGGCGGCCCGTACGGCCCCCACGGCGGCCTCCAGCGCGCTGCGCGAGGCGGTCCCGCCGGCGGCCAGCACGGCCAGGGCCACGGTGTGCACGGCGTCGCGCAGCAGCGCGGAGAAGCGGGTGGTGGTGAGGTGGTCCAGCGCGTCGGTGCCGAAGCGCTGCCGGCAGCCCTGGCACTCCACCACGGGCCCGGCGTACCCGCGCGGCAGCAGCGGGACCCCGAGGACGGTGAACCGGCGGCGCCCGGTGCGCCGGCGGTAGTTCCGGTCGCCACCGCAGTCGGGGCAGAAGAACTCCCCGTCCCCCACGGTGCTCCAGGTGGTACGGATGCCCCAGACCGTCAGCTTCCGGCCGTCCCCACCCCGAACTGGCAGCACGTCGCACCTCCGTAACCCTCCGGCAACATCGCCGGGTTGGCGTGATGTTAGCCACATCGGTGAGGATGCGTCAGGCGTGTGACGAGACAACATCCGCCGGCACCCGTACTTGGCCGATCTGCGCCCCCGTCCGGAGGGGCTCCAAACCCGCCCTGACACGGCGCGACCCCGCCCCTCCGGAGGGAGGGACGGGGTTGACGGAAGCGGCGGATCAGCGGCCCGCGCGGTTGACGGCGGAGATGACCGCCTTCAGGGAGGCGCGGGTGGTGTTGGCGTCGATGCCGATGCCCCACAGGACGCGGCCGTCGATCGCGCACTCGATGTAGGAGGCGGCCACGGCGGAGGCGCCCTCGCTCATCGTGTGCTCGGTGTAGTCCAGCAGGCGGGCGTCGATGCCGATGCCGGCCAGCGCGTCGAAGAAGGCCGAGATCGGGCCGTTGCCGGTGCCGTTCAGCACAGTCTCCACGCCGTCCACGACCGCCTCGACGGTCAGCGTGTCCGTGCCGTCCTTGTCGGTGGTGGTCTGGCCGGAGCGCAGCTGGATGCGCCCCCATCGTGCCCCAGCGTTTTCGGGGTTGGGCAGGTACTCGTCCGAGAAGACGTCCCAGATCGCCTTCGGCGTGACCTCGCCGCCCTCGGCGTCGGTCTTGGCCTGGATGATCCGGGAGAACTCGATCTGCATGCGGCGCGGCAGGTCCAGCTTGTGGTCGTTCTTCAGGACGTACGCGATGCCGCCCTTGCCGGACTGCGAGTTGACCCGGATGACGGCCTCGTAGGAGCGGCCGACGTCCTTCGGGTCGATGGGCAGGTAGGGGACCGCCCACTCGATGTCGTCCACGGTCTTGCCCTGGGCGGCCGCGTCGGCCTCCATGGCGTCGAAGCCCTTCTTGATGGCGTCCTGGTGGGAGCCGGAGAAGGCGGTGTAGACCAGGTCGCCCGCGTAGGGGTGGCGCGGGTGGACCTCCATCTGGTTGCAGTACTCGCTGGTGCGACGGATCTCGTCGATCTGCGAGAAGTCGATCTGCGGGTCGATGCCCTGGGAGAACAGGTTCATGCCCAGCGTGATCAGGTCGACGTTGCCGGTGCGCTCGCCCTGCCCGAACAGGCAGCCCTCGATGCGGTCGGCGCCGGCCATCAGGGCCAGTTCGGCGGCGGCCACGGCGGTGCCGCGGTCGTTGTGCGGGTGTACGGAGATGCAGACGTGCGCGCGGCGGGTCAGGTTGCGGGCCATCCACTCGAAGCGGTCCGCGTGCGTGGACGGCGTGGAGCGCTCCACGGTGGCGGGCAGGTTCAGGATGATCTCGCGGCCCTCGGCCGGCTGCCAGACGTCACAGACGGCCTCGCAGACCTCCAGGGCGAAGTCCAGCTCGGTGTCGGTGAAGATCTCCGGGCTGTACTGGTAGCCGAAGGTGGTCTCGGGGCCCAGCAGCTTCTCGGCGTACTCCATGACCAGGCGGGTGCCGTCGACGGCGATCTGCTTGATCTGCTCCTTGGAGCCGCGGAAGACGACCCGGCGGAAGGTCGGGGCGGTCGCGTTGTACAGGTGCACGGTGGCGCGCTTGGCGCCGACCAGCGACTCCACGGTCCGCTCGATCAGGTCCTCGCGGGCCTGGGTCAGTACGGAGATGGTGACGTCGTCCGGGATCGCGCCCTCTTCGATGATGGAGCGCACGAAGGCGAAGTCGGTGTCGCCGGAGGACGGGAAGCCGACCTCGATCTCCTTGTAGCCCATGCGCACCAGCAGGTCGAACATCTCGCGCTTGCGGGCGGGGGTCATCGGGTCGATCAGCGACTGGTTGCCGTCGCGCAGGTCGGTCGACAGCCAGCGCGGAGCCTTGGTGACGCGGGCGTCCGGCCAGGTGCGGTCCGGGATGTCCACCTGCTCGTACCGGCCGTACTTGTGGATCGGCATCCCGGAGGGCTTCTGGGAGTGGGTCGCGTTGGTGATGGGCGTGGGGCGACCGACAAAAGGCTGCTGGCTCATGGCGTTGGGCTCCTCGCGTGTCCGCGTGTAGTTCGCTGGGACGGCCGACGGCGGTCGTAAAAACCGCAACACCAAACTCCGCGGGGAGGGGGCCGGCCTACGACTACAGACCCTCGCCGCGGCAGCTAAGGAGAAGCAGCCCGAAACGCATGATGGGCCGAGCCTAACCGAGCCGCGCCGTATCGCGAGGACCTGTTCCAGTATGCAAGACCCAGGGGTCCGATTTACACCCTTTTGTGAGCTACGCCTCTTTTGGCGCCCAGAGGTCAGGTCGATCCGTCAATGCGACGGCCAGTTTCAGACGTGGGAATGAATCATGGTCGCCGATAGTGACACCGGCGTCACGTGCTGCCACATTGCCGGGATGGATGCCTCCCACGTTTCCCGCCGCCGGCCCGTCTTCTGCGGTGTCGTGCCGCCGCACATCCTCGACCGGATCGCCCGGTCCGAGCTCCCCGAGCGGGCCGCCGCCGCGCGGAACACGCTCGAACTGGACGCCTCCCACCGCGTCCGGCGGCAGCTGGCCGCCCTCGTTCCCGCCCCGGGCGCCACGCCGCCCGAGACGCCGGAGCGGACGATCTACGATGCCCAGCACCGCACCCGGCTGCCCGGCAAGAAGGTGCGCGGCGAGGGCGGGGACGCGAGCAAGGACGTCAGCGTCAACCGTGCCTACGCCGGGCTCGGCGCGACCTTCGAGCTGTACCTCAAGGCCTTCGGTCGCCACTCGATCGACGACGCCGGCCTGCCCCTCGACGCCACCGTCCACTACGACCGGCTGTACAACAACGCCTTCTGGGACGGCAGCCAGATGGTGTTCGGCGACGGCGACGGCGACCTCTTCCTCGACTTCACCGTCTCGGTGGACGTCATCGGGCACGAGCTGACGCACGGGGTCACCCAGTACTCGGCGAACCTGGAGTACCACGGCCAGTCCGGCGCGCTCAACGAATCCATGTCCGACGTCTTCGGCTCCCTCATCAAGCAGTACTCGCTCGACCAGGGCGCCGCCGAGGCGGACTGGCTGATCGGCGCCGGGCTGCTGGGACCGGGCGTCGACCGCGGCCAGGCCCTGCGGTCCATGAAGGCGCCCGGGACGGCGTACGAGGACGACGTGCTCGGCAAGGACCCGCAGCCGGCGACGATGGACGGCTACGTCCGCACCACGCGCGACAACGGCGGGGTGCACATCAATTCCGGCATCCCCAACCACGCCTTCTACCTCGTGGCGAGCGAGCTGGGCGGCAAGGCCTGGGAGCGGGCCGGGCAGGTCTGGTACGACACCCTGACGGGCGGGCGGCTGGCCCCCACGGCGCAGTTCGCGGACTTCGCCCGGCTGACGGTCGAGGCGGCCGTGGCGCGGTACGGGGAAGGCGGCGCCGAGCACCAGGCCCTGCAGAAGGCGTGGTCGACGGTCGGCCTGGGGTAGAAGGCCGGGCATGCGGATTTCGGTGGTGCGGACGGGCGGTTTCGCGGGGATCGAGCGCCGGGCCGAGGTGGACGCCTCGGGCCTGCCCGACGAGGACGAGTGGCGGGCCCTGGCCCGGCAGGCCCTGCGGCCCGCCCCTCCGGGCCCCCCGGCGGACCGGGTGCGGGACGGGTTCTCGTACCGGATCACGGTGGACGGGCGGACGGTGCTCTGCCAGGACCCGAACCTCACGGAGGCCCAGCGGACTCTGATATCGCGGGTGCTGAAGGAGGGCGCGTAGGCGCGCGGACGCCGCGCGGCCGGGGACCCTCCGTTAATGGAGGTGCCCCGGACGCTCCGTCTTGCTTGGATGGCTCGAATGACCGAGAAGACACTGCTGTCCACGCTGGAGCGCTACTACGACACGGCCCCGCGGGCGGGCGGCGCACGGGCCGAGGACATCGGACCGCTGACCCTGTTCGTCCAGGAGGGTGCGGGCTGGCCCTACTACGCGCGGCCCCTGCTGGACTCCCGGGCCCGCGCCGACGCCCCGGACGTTTCGGTGGCCGACGTGGAGCGGGTGCTGGCCCGTCAACGGGAGCTGAAGGTCCCCGAGTCCTTCGAGTGGGTGGCCGAAACCACTCCCTCCCTGCGGGCCGCGGTGGAAGCGGCCGGGCTGCACGTCCACGCGCACCCGCTGATGGTGCTGGACCCCGCCGCGGCTTCCGCGGGACTCCCTGCCGCGCATCCGGACGTACGGGTGCTCGGCGCGGACGACGCCCTGCTGGGCGCGGCGGTGACGGTCCCGATGCTGGCCTTCGCGGCGCCGGGCACGGCGGTGGGCGAGGCCGGTCCGGCGGAGCTGGCCGTGGCGGCGCAGGACCCCTCGGTGGAGCCGCGCCGGGCCATGGTCTCCGGGATGATCGCGTCGGGCCGGACCGTCCTGGCGGCGGCCGCGCAGGGCGGCGTGGTGCTGTGCTCGGGCCAGTACAACCCGGTCGACGAGGTCGCCGAGGTCGTCGGTGTCGGAACGCTCCCCGCGGCGCGCCGGCGCGGCCTGGCCCTCGCGGTCACGGCGGCGCTCGTCTCGGACGCCCTCGCGCACGGGGCCCGGACCGTGTTCCTCTCGGCGGGCGACGAGGACGTGGCCCGGATCTACGGCCGCCTCGGCTTCCGGCGCGCCGGTACGGCCCTGATCGCGGAGCCGCCGCTGTAGCGGTTTGCCGGAACGGCAACGTGGTTTGCCCGGGGGGCCGGGCGGGCGGAGCATCGGAGGCATCAGCCCCGTAGAGGAAGAAGGCTCCCCATGCACCAGCACGAACACGCCCATGCCCCCGCCGCGGAGCCCGCCGGCGGCGAGGAGTTCTGGGACGGCCGCTACAGCGAGAGCACCCGCATCTGGAGCGGCAACGCCAACGCGCTCCTGGTCCGGGAGGCCGAGGACCTGGTACCCGGCCGGGCCCTGGACCTGGGTTGCGGCGAGGGGGCCGACACCGTCTGGCTGGCCCGCCGGGGCTGGCACGTCACCGGGGCCGACATCTCGAAGGTCGCCCTCGGGCGGGCGGCGGAGCACGCGGCGGAGGCGGGGGTCGCCGGCCGCGTCGACTGGCAGCGGCACGACTTCGCCGAGTCCTTCCCCGTGGGGGAGTTCGACCTCGTCTCGGCGTGCTTCCTGCACAGCTACGGGGACTTCCCGCGCGCCCGGATCCTGCGGTCGGCCGCCGCCGCCGTGGCCCCCGGCGGGGTCCTGCTGGTGGTCGGCCACGCGGGCGGGCCGTCCTGGGACCCGGACGCCCACTCGGAGATCGACTTCCCGACCCCGGAGCAGGTCCTCGCGCAGCTGGAACTGCCGGAGGGCGCCTGGACGGTGCTGGTCGCGGAGGAGCACGTACAGGCCCTGACCGACCCTGAAGGCCGGCCCGGGACCCATACGAACAACGTGCTGAAGCTGCGGCGGGCGGCCTGAAGGGGGCCGTCCCGCCCGCTAGGGCTAGAAGCCGAGCTTGCGCAGCTGCTTGGGGTCGCGCTGCCAGTCCTTGGCGACCTTCACGTGCAGGTCGAGGAAGACCGGCGTCCCCAGCAGCGCCTCGATGTGCTTGCGCGACTTCATGCCGACCTCCTTCAGGCGGGAGCCCTTCGGGCCGATGATGATGCCCTTCTGGCTCGGCCGCTCGATGTAGACGTTGGCGTGGATGTCGAGCAGCGGGCGGTCCGCCGGGCGGTTCTCCCGGGGGATCATCTCCTCCACCACGACCGCGATGGAGTGCGGGAGCTCGTCCCGTACCCCTTCGAGGGCGGCCTCGCGGATCAGTTCCGCGACCATCACCATCTCGGGCTCGTCGGTGAGGTCGCCCTCCGGGTACAGCGGCGGGCTCTCCGGCAGCAGCGGCGCGATCAGGTCGGCCAGCAGCTGGACCTGGCTGTCGCCGACGGCCGAGACCGGGACGATCTCGGCCCACTCGAAGCCCAGCTCCACGCCGAGCTGGTGGATCGCGAGGAGCTGCTCGGCGAGCTGCTTGGAGTCGACCAGGTCGGTCTTCGTCACGATGGCGATCTTGGGGGTCTTCTTGATCCCCGCGAGCTCCTTCGCGATGAACTTGTCGCCCGGGCCGAGCTTCTGGTCGGCCGGCAGGCAGAAGCCGATGACGTCGACCTCGGCCCAGGTGGTGCGCACGACGTCGTTCAGCCGCTCGCCGAGGAGCGTGCGCGGCTTGTGCAGGCCGGGCGTGTCGACCAGGACGAGCTGGGCGTCGGGGCGGTGCACGATGCCGCGGACGGTGTGGCGGGTGGTCTGCGGCCGGTTGGAGGTGATCGCGACCTTGGTGCCCACGAGTGCGTTGGTCAGGGTCGACTTCCCCGCGTTGGGGCGGCCGACGAAACAGGCGAAGCCCGCACGGTGCGGGCTGGTGGACTCGGGGGAACGATCGCTCATACGGGCCATTCTCCCCGATGCGGCTCCCAGCGCCGACCAGGCCACCGCCGCGAGGGCGAGCGCGCCCGCGAGCCAGGCCGTCAGGGAGGGGTGTGCGGCGTAGTCGGCGCTCGCCCGGGCGCTGGTCCCCGAGGCCCCCGCCACCACCGTGACCTGGGCCCATTCCACCGCTGGCGGGTCCGCCCAGCCGGTGGTGAGCCGCACCTGGCGGCCCGGCAGCAGTTCGGACGGAAGACCGGTGATCGTGCGGTCGAGGAGTCGGCGGCCGAGGGTTGCGGAGGCGGTGAGGGTGGCGCGGGGGCGCAGGGTGACGTTGCCGAGGTTGTGCAGGGTGTACGAGACCTCCGCGCCGGTCCCGTGCGGCGTGACCCGGAGGTCCTCGACGGCGAGGGCGGGGGCGGTGGGGCCTGTCACGCGGAGGTACAGCCGGGCGGCGACGGCCTGCTGCACGCCGATCCCCCGCGCGCTGGCCGCGGCGGGCTGGTCCTCCAGGGCGACGATGGCGCCGGGGTGGTCCCCCGGCTCGGCCCGGTCGGGGACGGTGAGCGTGAAGCCGACGCTGACCGCCGCGCCGGCGGGCACGGTCACCCGCTCCCGGTCGAGCCGGGCCCAGGCGGCGGTGGCGCGGCGGGGCTCGTCGGGGCCGCGCAGGGCGAAGCCGCCGTCGCGGGCGGTGTTGTAGGCGTCGGCCGCGTAGAGGCGGAAGGTGCGGGGGCGGTCGGTGCGGTTGGTGACGGTGACGGAGTCGCTGACGGCTGCGCCGGGGGCGGCGGAGAGGTAGAAGTACGGCCGCTGGCCGACGGTGTTGGCGGCGGGGAGCACGGACCACTGGCCGTTGTCCGCGGCGGCGGCCGGCCCGGCCGCGCCGAACAGCCCGACCCCGACCAGCACGGCGGCGACGGCGGTCACGGCCCGTGCGGCCCACTTCCCCGGGCTCCGCCGCGGACCCCGCGCCTCGAAGCCCGGCGAGGCCGCGAAGCAGCCCGTGCGGCGTTCGAGGGCACGGGCGCGCGGCGGTGCAGGGGCGGCGGGTCGGCGCGGCGGCGTCACGACAGGGTCAGGGTCAGCACCGCGGTGTAGGCGCCCGGCGCGGTGTACGGCGGGATCCGGAGCGCGACCGTCGCGTCCACCGTGAACGTCCCGCCGACGAGCGCGGCGTCCGCGGTCGACGCCAGCACCGCACCCTCCGGCCCGACCACACCCGCACTGCCCGGCGTACACGCGCTCGGGCTGCCCGCGGCGGCCGTGCAGGACGGGGTCCAGCTCAGGGACGCCCCCGGGATGCGGACCCCGCCCGGACCCGTGAAGTCCGTGACCTTGCCGATCAGCGACCACCCGGCCGGGCCCCCGCGGGCGTCCTTGACGGTCACGGTCCCGATCCGCCCGGGGGCCGCGCCGCCGTCGCCGTACGGGACCGCGCCCAGCGTCACGCTCTCGCCGGCCTGGGTCATGCCCAGCGCGCCCGGCTCCACCACCGCCGTCACCTTCAGCGCGCCCGGCTCCACCACCGCCGTCACCTTCTGCGTGCCCGGCGGCATCGGGGCGGCGTCGATGACGGTGTACGCGGCGGGCCCCGAGCCCTGCCCCGCCGACCAGGCCGCGCCCTCGTACGCCACCACGCCCGTGGTCGCCCTGTCGGTGACCGGCAGCTCCGCCAGGACCACCCCCAGCTCGTCGGCGGTGGCCGTGACCCGGTCGGCGGTCTCGGCCGCGCCCGCCCGCCCGGCCACGCTCACGGCGGCGCCGGGGGCGAAGCCGGCGCCGGTGACCTTGACCTTGGCGCCCGGTTTCCCGGAGGCCGCGCCGAGCGAGACGCCCCGCAGGTTGGCCATGGGCAGCGGGGCGGCGGTGAGCCGTTCGGCGACGGGGGCCGCGGTGTCGCTCGCGGCCTCGCAGGTGGTGTCCAGGTCGAGGAGGTGGCTGGTGTGCAGGGTGTAGCCGCCGGGGGCGAGGGTGATCCCGCCCGGCGCGGTGACGGTGAAGGTCCCGGTCATGGTGACGCCGGGCAGGGCCGCGCCCGCCCCGACGGGCTCGTTGCGCTTCGCCCCGACGACCGTGACCCGGCCGTTCTGTGCTCCCCCGAGCACGATCACCCCGGTCGGGGTCAGCACGTCGGCGGGCAGCTCACCGCCGACGGGGTTCACGGCGGGGGTCCTGGCCACCTGGTAGGTCACGGTGACGGTGTCGCCGACGCGCGGCTGCGGGTCGTCGACCGTGATCCGGGCCGTGGTGGGCCCGTCGGCGGGCGGCAGCCCGGCTTCCTGCGGAGGCAGGCAATGGCTCGGGAACTCCACCTGCCCCGGCGGCGTTTCCCCCTCGGCGGCGGCCGGCGCGCTCAGCGCGCCCGCGGCCCCTGCCGCGAGTGCGGCCATGCCGACGGCCGCCGACCATCTCCACTGCCGCGTCCCTGCTCGCACTGCCCGCCCCCTGGGTTCCGCGCCCCGCCAGGGGGACATTCACGAGCGGGCGGCGGGATAAGTCAATGCACGGATCTGGCAGCAACTGATGTCCCATCAGGAGATGGGATGGTCAGGGGGCCCCGGGCCCCGGGCCGCGCGTCGGGCCCGCGCCCGCGCGGAAGGTGCGCCGGTAGGCCGTCGGGCTCACCCCCAGCGCCGCCTGCACGTGCTTGCGCAGCGACTGCGCCGTCCCGAAGCCCGTCTCCCGCGCCACCTGTTCCATCGGCAGGTCCGTCTGCTCCAGCAGCCGCCGGGCCCGCTCCACCCGCTGCCCGACGATCCACTCGCCGGGGCTGACCCCCGACTCCTCCCGGAACCGGCGCGTGAAGGTCCGTACCGACATGGCCTCCTGCCGGGCCAGGTCGGTGAGCCGCAGCGGCTCGTGGAGCCGGTCCAGCACCCACGCCCGGGCCGCCGTCGTACTGGCCAGCTGCGGCTGCGGCACCGGGCGGTCGATGAACTGCGCCTGCCCGCCGTCCCGGTGGGGCGGCACGACGGTGCGCCGGGCCACATCGTTCGCGACGGCCGCGCCGTGGTCGCGGCGCACGATGTGCAGGCACAGGTCGATGCCGGCGGCGACACCGGCGGAGGTCAGCACGTCCCCGTCGTCGGTGTAGAGCACGCCCGCGTCCACCCGTACCGCGGGGAAGGTCCGCTGGAAGTGCTCGGCGGAGGCCCAGTGGGTCGTGGCCCGGCGGCCGTCCAGGTACCCCGCGGCGGCCAGCACGTACCCGCCCGTGCAGATGGAGACGAGCCGGGTGCCGGGCCGGATGTGCGCGAGGGCGGCGGCGAGTTCGCCACTGAGCCGCCCGTGCTCGTACGCCGGACCCAGCTCGTAGGAGGCGGGCACCACCACCGTGTCGGCCGTGGCGAGCAGCTCGGGCCCGTGCTCGACGTGGACGGCGAAGTCGGCGTCGGTGCGCACCGGCCCCGGGGCGAGCCCGCAGGTGAGGATCTCGTACAGCGGGCTGCCGGCCGGATCCTTGGCGCGCCCGAAGATCCGGTGCGGGATGCCCAGTTCGAAGGGCAGCAGCCCGGCGAGGGCGAGGACGACGACCCGGTGCGCGCGGGGTGCCGCGCGGGGTGCCGGGATGGGCGAGGGCTCGGGCTCCATGGCCCGATCGTACCGAAGCATGTCGGTCAGGCCACTGTCGTACGGGGCCCCCGCGCCGGAAGCTGACTGCGTGACGCAGACAGCCCCCACCCCCGCCTCCGCCCCGGCCTCCCCCTCCCCCTCCCCCACCCCCGCCTCCGCCACCGGCCCCCGGCGGCCCGGGCGCATCCACCGCGCCTGGTTCGCGGCGGCCGTGGCCTTCGTGACGATCATCGGCGCCGCCGCCTTCGCCTCCCTGCCCGGACTGCTGATCGAGCCGCTGCACGACGAGTTCGACTGGTCGCGCGGCACGATCGGCTTCGCCGTCTCCGTGAACCTCGCGCTGTACGGGCTCACCGCGCCCTTCGCGGCCGCGCTGATGGACCGCTTCGGCATCCGCCGGGTCGTCGCGTTCGCCCTGACCGTCATATCCGCCGGCTCGGTGGCCACGGTGTGGATGACCGCGTCCTGGCAACTGGTGCTGTACTGGGGCGTCCTGGTCGGCCTGGGCAGTGGTTCGATGGCGCTGGCCTTCACGGCGACGGTGACCAACCGCTGGTTCACCGCCCGGCGCGGCCTGGTCACCGGCATCCTCACCGCGGCCGGCGCGTCCGGTCAGCTGATCTTCCTGCCGCTGCTGTCCTGGCTGGCGGAACACCACGGCTGGCGCCCGGCGGCCGTCACCGTCTCGCTGGCGGCCCTGGCCGTCATCCCCTTCGTGTGGCTGCTGCTGCGCGACCACCCTGCCGACGTGGGCCTCGCCCCGTACGGCGGGACGTACGCGCCCAAGCCGGCGCCGGTCCCGGGGGCGGCGCGGCGCGCGGTGGCGGTGCTGCTCAAGGCGGCCCGGACCGGCCCGTTCTGGCTGCTGGCGGGCACCTTCGCGATCTGCGGGGCCTCGACGAACGGCCTGGTCAAGACCCACTTCGTGCCCGCGGCCCACGACCACGGCATGCCGGTGACGGCGGCGGCCGGACTGCTGGCGGTGATCGGCGTCTTCGACGTGGTCGGCACCATCGCCTCGGGCTGGTTCACGGACCGCTTCGAGGCGCGCCGGCTGCTCGCCGTCTACTACGCCCTGCGCGGGATCTCGCTGCTGTTCCTGCCGATGCTGATGGCCCCGTCGGTGCACCCGCCGATGCTGCTCTTCATCGTCTTCTACGGCCTGGACTGGGTCGCGACCGTGCCGCCGACCATCGCGCTGTGCCGCGAGCACTACGGGGAGGACAGCGCGATCGTCTTCGGCTGGGTCCTGGCCTCCCACCAGGTGGGCGCGGCACTGGTGGCCTTCCTCGGGGGCCTGGCGCGCGATGTGTTCGGCACGTACGACATGGTCTGGTACGCGTCGGGGGCGCTGTGCGCGATGGCCGCGCTGATGGCGATGGTGATCCGCCGCCGCCCGGTCCCTGCCGCCGTCTGAGGGGTCAGCCCGCCGGGGTGGTGGACTTCAGGGTGCCGTCCGGGGCCGCGAGCAGGACCGGGGTGGCCGGGCCGCCGAGGTCCCGGACCGCCGCGCGGTCGGCGTCCGAGGGGGCGTCGGACGCGCTGACGACGGCGGCGGCCTCCAGGGACCGGGCGCCGCTGGCCACGGCCATCGCGACGGCCGTCTGCAGGGCGCTCAGCTTCAGGGATTCCAGCTCGACGGTCCCGGCGACGTAGGTGCGGCCCGTCTCGTCCCGCACCGCCGCCCCTTCGGGCACGCCGTTGCGGGCCCGGGCGCTGCGCGCCAGCGTGATGATCTTGCTGTCTTCGGGGTCGATCCCCGTGCTGTCGGTCATGCCCCGAAGCATATGGAGCGCGTCGGCGGGGCCTACAACGGCCCCGCCTGTCTC
>NZ_JBHWVM010000112.1:0-21124 GCF_042736805.1 Streptomyces sp. NPDC060031 | reverse complement strand
CCCGGCAGCTGCCGGGCGGGGGCCCTCGTACGTACGGTCAGAGCATCACACGGTGCGGAAGGCGAGCGTGACGTTGTGGCCGCCGAAGCCGAACGAGTTGTTGATCGCGGAGATCGGACCGTCGGCCGGCAGCTTGCGCGGCTCGCCGCGCACGATGTCCGCGTCGATGTCGTCGTCGAGCTCGTCGATGTTGATCGTCGGCGGGGCCATCCGGTGGTACAGCGCCAGCACGGTGGCGACGGTCTCGATGCCGCCCGCGCCGCCCAGCAGGTGGCCGGTCATCGACTTGGTCGCCGAGATCGCGATGTGGTCGAGGTCGTCGCCCAGCACCTTGCGCAGGGCCTTCAGCTCGGCCGTGTCGCCCTGCGGGGTGGACGTGGCGTGTGCGTTGAGGTGGACCAGCTCGGAGGTGTCCAGGCCGGTGTTGTCGAGCAGGTTCTGCACCGCGGCCGCGACACCGCGGCCGGTCGGCTCCGGCTGCGCGATGTGGTGGCTGTCCGCGGACAGACCCTGGCCCAGCACCTCGCAGTAGACCCGGGCGCCACGCGCGGCGGCGTGCTCGGCGGACTCCAGGACCACGACGCCGGCGCCCTCGCCGAGGACGAAGCCGTCGCGGGCCTTGTCGTAGGGGCGGGAGGCCTGCTCGGGGTTCTCGTTGTTCTTGGACATCGCCATCATGTTGGCGAACGCGGCGATCGGCAGCGGGTGGATCGCCGCCTCGGTGCCGCCCGCGACGACCACATCGGCGCGGCCGCTGCGGATCATCTCGACGGCGTAGCCGATGGCCTCGGCGCCGGACGCACAGGCGCTGACCGGAGTGTGGACGCCCGCGCGGGCGTTGACCTCCAGGCCGACGTTGGCGGACGGGCCGTTCGGCATGAGCATGGGGACGGTGTGCGGGGAGACCCGGCGCACGCCCTTTTCCTTCAGTACGTCGTACTGGTCCAGCAGGGTCGTCACGCCGCCGATGCCGGAGGCGATGACGGTGCCCAGGCGCTCGGGCGCGATGGCCGCGTCCTCGCCCGCCGGGGCGGTGTAGCCGGCATCGGCCCATGCCTCACGGGCCGCGATGATGGCGAACTGGGCCGAGCGGTCCAGCTTGCGCGCCAGCGGCCGGGGCAGGACCTCACTGGGGTCCACGGCGACCGGAGCGGCAATACGAACCGGGAGTTCGGCGAAGCGCTCACCCTCGAGGGGCTTTACGCCGGAACGGCCGGCAAGCAGACCTTCCCAGGTCGAAGCGCTGTCGCCACCCAGCGGAGTGGTTGCGCCGATACCGGTGACGACCACGGTGCGATTGGTCGGGCTCACAGGAATTCTTTCTCCACGTCTCAGGGGGTGCTGAATTGTCACGGCGCCACCGCCAGGTGGCGACAAACGCTCGTCAGGCTCAGGCCTGGTGCTTCAGGATGTAGCTCGCGGCGTCGCCGACCGTCTTGAGGTTCTTGACGTCCTCGTCCGGGATCTTGACGTCGAAGCGCTCTTCGGCGGCGACGACGACCTCGACCATGGACAGCGAGTCGACGTCCAGGTCGTCGGTGAAGGACTTCTCGATCTGGACGTCCTCGACCGGGATGCCCGCGATCTCGTTGACGATCTCCGCGAGACCTTCGACGATCTCTTCCTGCGTGGCGGCCATGTGGCGCTCCTTCTTTAGGTACTGGGGTGGAACAGGGGCCGGGAAAGTGCTCCCGGACCCTAGGGGAGGGTAACGACCGTCGCGGCGTAGACGAGTCCCGCCCCGAAGCCGATGACGAGCGCGGTATCGCCGCTCTTCGCCGCTCCGGTCGCCAGGAGCCGCTCCATAGCGAGCGGGATCGAGGCGGCCGAGGTGTTGCCGGTGGTCTCCACGTCACGGGCGACCGTGACGTGTTCCGGCAGCTTCAGAGTCTTCACCATCGAGTCGATGATCCGCATGTTTGCCTGGTGCGGAATGAAGACGTCCAGGTCGTCGGCGGTGATCCCGGCGGCGTCGAGCGCCTGCTGGGCCACCTTGGCCATCTCGAAGACGGCCCAGCGGAAGACCGCCTGACCCTCCTGCGTGATGGCCGGGAACTTCTCCGCGCCGTCCGTGCGGCGGTACTCGTCCCACGGCACGGTCTGCTTGATGGTCTCGGACTTGTCGCCCTCCGAACCCCACACCGTGGGGCCGATGGCCGGCTCGTCCGAGGGGCCGACGACCACGGCGCCCGCGCCGTCGCCGAACAGGAAGGCCGTCGCCCGGTCCTCCAGGTCGGTCAGGTCCGAGAGCCGCTCCACGCCGATGACGAGGACGTACTCCGCCGAACCCTCCACGACCAGGCCCTTGGCCAGCGTCAGGCCGTAGCCGAAGCCGGCGCAGCCCGCGGAGATGTCGAAGGCGGCGGGCTTGCCCGCGCCGATCCGGTGCGCGATCTCCGTCGCGACGGCCGGAGTCTGCTTGAAGTGGGACACCGTCGAGACGATCACGGCGCCGATCCGCTCCGGAGACACACCGGCATCGGCCAGAGCCTTGCCCGAGGCCTCCACCGACATCGCGGCGACGGTCTCCTGGGGCGAGGCCCAGTGCCGGGTCGCGATGCCGGAGCGCGAGCGGATCCACTCGTCGGACGAGTCGATCGTCTCGAGGATGACCTCGTTGGGCACCACGCGGGTCGGGCGGTAGCCGCCGACGCCGAGGATGCGGGCGTACGGGGAGCCCTTGGCAGGCTTGATCTTCGACATGCTGTGTGGGCTCCTTCTCTCAGGCCGCGTGCTCGGCGACGAGCGCCGCGGCCTTTTCGAGATCGTCCGGGGTCTTGAGGGCCACGCTCGGTACGCCCTTCAGCGCGCGCTTGGCCAGACCCGTCAGAGTGCCACCGGGAGACAGCTCGATGATCCCGGTGACGCCCAGTGCGGCGAACGTCTCCATGCACAGGTCCCAGCGGACCGGATTGGCGACCTGGCCAACCAGTCGGGCGACGACATCGGCGCCCGTGGTCACGACCTGACCGTCCTTGTTCGAAACGTACTTCAGCGCCGGGTCGGCCGGGCTGAGGGCCGAGGCGGCCTCCTCCAGCCTGGCCACGGCCGGAGCCATGTGGAGCGTGTGGAAGGCGCCCGCGACCTTGAGGGCGACGACCTTCATGGCACCCTCGGGCTTCTCGGCCTCCAGGGCGGCGATCTGCTCCACGGTGCCGGCCGCGACGATCTGGCCCGCGCCGTTGATGTTGGCCGGGGTCAGCCCCAGCTTCTCCAGGTGCGCGACGACCACGTCCGGGTCGCCGCCGAGGACGGCCGCCATGCCCGTCGCCGTGACCGCGGCGGCCTCGGCCATGCCGAGCCCGCGGGTCCGTACGAAGGACAGCGCGTCGGCGTCGGACAGCACGCCGGCGTAGGCGGCGGCGGTGATCTCGCCGACGCTGTGGCCCGCCACGGCGCCGAAGGCCGCGGGGGCCCCCAGCTCGGCGGCGGACAGCAGACCGGCGGCGACCAGCAGGGGCTGTGCCACGGCCGTGTCGCGGATCTCGTCCGCGTCGGCCTTCGTGCCGTAGTGGGCAAGGTCGAGCCCGATGGCGTCCGACCAGCCGGCGACGCGGTCAGCGGCGCCGGGCAGTTCGAGCCAGGGAGTCAGGAAGCCGGGCGTCTGTGCGCCTTGGCCGGGAGCGACGAGTACGAGCACCCTCACACTCTCTCTTGTGTTCGGTCCGCGCCGCCCGTGGGGACAGGGACGAAGAACCTTCGGGGTAATTGTTGATGTCCGACAAAAGTCTAGGACTGAGGATCGCCGTCGGCCAGACGCCCGAGGATCAGGGCGATCCGCAGAGTGAACGCTGAGCGGACATCGGAGGGTGACCAGCCGGTGACGTCCGTCACACGTCGCAGCCGGTAGCGCACGGTATTGGGGTGCACAAACAGCATGCGAGCTGCGCCTTCGAGGCTGCTCGCCTGCTCCAGGTAGACGCTCAGCGTCTCAAGCAAAGCTGAGCCCGCTTCTTCAAGCGGTCTGTAGATCTCCTCCACCAGTTGCTCGCGTGCCGAAGGGTCCGAGGCGATGGCGCGCTCCGGCAGGAGATCGTCCGCCAGCACCGGCCGCGGGGCGTCCTGCCAGGCCGTGCAGGCCTTCAGCCCCGCCGCCGCGGCCTGCGCGGACTTGGTGGCGTTGAGCAGGTCCGGGACCACCGGGCCGGCCACCACCGGACCCGCCGCGAACGGCCCGATCAGGGACTTGGCCACCTGGATCGGGTTGTCGCTGCCGCCCGCGATGACGACGAGGCGGTCCCCGAGCACGCCCGTCAGGACCTGCAGCTTGTGGTGGCGGGCCGCGCGCCGGATCGCCTCGACCGTCAGCTCGCTGTCCCCCTCGGGGGCCGTGCCGAGCACCACGCACACGTGCTCCGGCGAGTTCCAGCCGAGCGCCGCCGCCCGTGAGAGCGCGCCCTCGTCGGCCTCCCCGGACAGCACCGCGTTGACGACGAGCGACTCCAGGCGGGCGTCCCAGGCCCCGCGCGCCTCGGCGGCCTGCGCGTACACCTGGGCCGTCGCGAAGGCGATCTCCCGGGCGTACACGAGCAGGGCCTCGCGCAGGATCGACTCGTCACCGGGGGCCGCGACCTCGTCGATCGCGGTCTCCATGACCTCGATCGTGGTGCGGACCATCTCGACGGTCTGGCGCAGGGTGATCGCCCGGGTCAGCTCCCGCGGAGCGGTCCCGAAGACGTCGGTGGAGATCGCCTGCGGGGTCTCCGGGTGCCGGAACCACTCCGTGAACGCGGCGATGCCGGCCTGCGCGACCAGACCGATCCAGGACCGGTTCTCCGGGGGCATCGCCCGGTACCACGGCAGGGTCTCGTCCATGCGCGCGATGGCGTTCGCCGCGAGCCGGCCGGAGGACTTCTCCAGCCGTCGCAGCGTCGCGGAGTGCGGATGGGCGGGAGCGGGATGCGCGGGGTGGGTCGCGGGGTGGGTCGCGGGGGAATGCTCACGTTCGGGTTGGGGCACGGGACAAGACTGCCTTATCGGGAAGGCTGCGCGGAGTCCGGTCCCGCGCCGCGGCCCGTGCCGGGGGCTACGGTGGCCCACATGATTGATGTACGTCGCGGCGCCGACCGGTACGCGGGCGGGGACCGGGCCGCCGGGATCGCCACCCGGCACGCCTTCTCCTTCGGCGAGCACTACGACCCGGACAACCTGCGCTTCGGGCCCCTCCTGGCCTGCAACGAAGAGCGCCTCGCCGCGGGCGCCGGCTTCGACGAGCACCCGCACAGCCACACCGAGATCGTGACCTGGGTGGTCGAGGGCGAGCTCACCCACCGCGACAGCACCGGCGCCGTCAGCCTGGTCCGGCCGGGCGACGTACAGCACTTCGGCGCCGGATCCGGGGCGCGGCACGTGGAGCGCAACGACGGTCCCGTGCCACTGCGCTTCGTACAGACGTGGCTCGCGCCGCTGACCGCCCCGGACTCCCTGGCGCCCTCGTACGCGCTGGTCAAGGGCATCGCCGACAGCACGCCGTACGCGGTGCCCGCGGCCGGGGTCGTGATGCACGTCCGGCGCCCGGGTGCGGGCGAACGGGTCGCCGTACCGGCGGCGCCGCGCGTGTACGTACACGTCGTACGGGGGGACCTGCGCCTGGACGGCGAGGAGCTCGGCCCCGGGGACTCGGCGAGGATCACCGGCGAGAAGGACCTGGAGCTCGTCGCCGGGTCACCGGGGGAACTGCTGATCTGGGAACTTCCCTAGAGGATCCCGAGCAGCGCCCTAAGCGGTCTCGGGGACCGCTCAGCGGCCCGCGAGCTCGGCGAGGACGGCGTCGGTGAACGGCGGCCAGGCCTCCACGGCCCACGGGCCGAAAGCGCGGTCCGTCAGCGCCACGCAGGCGACGCGCGCGTCCGGGTCCACCCACAGGAAGGTTCCGGACTGCCCGAAGTGCCCGAAGGTGCGCGGCGAGGACCCGGCACCCGTCCAGTGCGGGGACTTGCCGTCGCGGATCTCCATGCCCAGCCCCCAGTCGTTGGGGGACTGGTGCCCGTAGCCCGGCAGGACGCCCTTGAGGCCCGGGTGGACCACGGAGGTGGCCTCCGCGACCGTGCGCACGTCCAGCAGCCGCGGCGCCTGGAGTTCGGCGGCGAAGCGCACGAGGTCCGAGACGGTGGAGACGCCGTCCCTGGCGGGCGAGCCCTCCAGGACGGAGGAGGTCATGCCGAGCGGCTCGAAGACCGCCTGGTGGAGGTATTCCGCGAACGGGATGCCGGTGGCCTTGGCGATGTGGTCGCCGAGCACCTCGAAGCCGGCGTTCGAGTACAGGCGGCGCTCCCCGGGCGGGGCCGTCACGCGGTGCTCGTCGAAGGCCAGACCGCTGGTGTGGGCGAGCAGGTGGCGGACCGTGGAACCCTCGGGTCCGGCCGGTTCGTCCAGCTCGATCGCCCCCTCCTCGTACGCGACGAGGGCGGCGTACGCGGCGAGCGGCTTGGTGACCGAGGCGAGCGGGAAGCGGTGGTCCACGGGGCCGTGGGACCCGGCCCGGCTCCCGTCGGCGCGCACGACCGCCGCGGCGGCGGTCGGTACGGGCCAGTTCTCGATGATGCGCAGGCTCTGCAGGCTCTCCGGGCTCTCCATGCCACCGAGCCTACTTGCTTGGAGTGCACTCCAAGGTTTTAGCGTTGAGGCCATGAGCCTGACGGAGACGCGGTACACGATCAGCGAGGTCGAGGCCCGGACCGGTCTGACCCAGCACACCCTGCGCTGGTACGAACGGATCGGCCTGATGCCGCACGTGGACCGCTCCCATTCGGGACAGCGGCGGTTCAGCGACAAGGACCTCGACTGGCTGGCGTTCGTCGGCAAGTTGCGCGCCACCGGCATGTCGGTGGCCGACATGGTCCGCTACGCCGAACTCCTGCGCGAGGGCGGGCACACCGTCGACCAGCGGCGCGAACTGCTGGAGCAGACACGGCGCGAGGTGCGGACGCGGATCGCGGAGCTGACCGACGCGCTCGCGGTACTGGATTTCAAGATCGGTATGTATTCGATGAAGACGACTGCGAACACGACTGCCGGGAAGGCACAGCAATGACCGAGCGGAACAGCGGGATCGGGCAGGTCGAGCTCGGCAAGGGCGGACCGCTCGTCGGTGTCCAGGGCCTGGGCTGCATGGGCATGAGCGAGTTCTACGGGGACACGGACGAGGCGGCGGCCCGTCAGACCCTGGACGCGGCGCTCGCCGCCGGGGTCACCCTCTTCGACACCGCGGACATCTACGGGCGGGGCGCGAACGAGGAGTTCCTCGCGCCCTTCGTGGCCGCGCACCGGGACGAGATCACCCTCGCCACGAAGTTCGCGATAGAGCGCAGCGACGACCCGGCCTTCCGGGGCATCCGCAACGACCGCGCGTACATCCGGCAGGCCGTAGAGGCGAGCCTGCGGCGGCTCGGCACCGATGTGATCGACCTGTACTACATGCACCGGCGGGACCCGGCCGTGCCGTTCGCCGAGTCGGTGGGCGCGATGGCCGAACTGGTGCAGGAGGGGAAGGTGCGCCACCTGGGGCTGAGCGAGGTCACCGGCGCGGAGCTGCGCGAGGCACACGCGGTGCATCCCATCGCCGCGCTCCAGTCGGAGTGGTCGCTCTTCAGCCGGGACGTGGAGCGCAGCGCGGTGGGCGCGGCGGCCGAGCTGGGCGTGGCCTTCGTTCCGTACTCGCCGCTCGGGCGCGGCTTCCTGACGGGGTCCTTCGCGGACGCGGGCAAGGACCTGTCGGAGGGGGACTTCCGCAAGTACCAGCCGCGGTTCACCGGGGACAACGCCAAGGCCAACGCGGCGCTGCTGGCCCCGGTGCGGGAGATCGCCGAGGCGCACGGCGCGAGCCCGGCGCAGATCGCGCTGGCATGGGTGCAGCAGCGGGCGCGGGTGCACGGGCTCACCGTGGTCCCGATCCCGGGCACCCGCAAGCCGGGACGCCTCGCGGAGAACACGGCGGCGACCCGGATCACCCTGTCGCAGGCGGAGCTGGCGCTGCTGGAGCCGATCGCGGACCGGGTCGCGGGGGACCGCTACCCGGACATGAGCTCCACCTCGGCCGCCCGCGAGGGGTAGCCGGGCCGCGCCCTACGCCTCGGCGGCGAAGCGGTCGCGCAGGGCCGAGTACTCGGCGTCGGTCAGCAGGCCCGCGGTGTGCAGTTCGCCCAGGTGCCGCAGGCGGTCGTCGGCGGGCCGGGGCCGGGGGACCGCGGCGACCGGGGTGCGCCCGCGCAGCGCGGCGAGGACGGCCGCGGCGAAGGGCAGCGACTCGTGCACGGCCCCGGCACCGACGCCGAAGGTCGCCGAGGCCAGGTCGTGGTCGGGGCGCGGGTCGCGGGCGCTGTCGCGCGGCAGCAGCCGCAGGTGGCCGCCCGGTCGGTCCGGGGAGAACCACTCGACGCCGGTCAGGGCGGCCAGCGGATAACGCTGGTCGCCCGCCTTCCACTTGGTGCTCGTCGCGCCGGTGCGCGACCACTGGAAGGTGACGGCCGACCCGTCGAAGGAGACCCGGGCGTCGTACGCCTTCAGGTGCAGCGGCGGCCGCGGCACGTCGACCAGGAAGCACCCGGCCGGCTCCGCCGCGTCGGGGCCCAGCCGGGCGCGCAGGGCGTCGGCGAAGGCGGCGGCGCGCGGGGCCCGGTCGCCGGGCAGCACCAGCCGGTACGGGTCGCGGGACTCCTTCAACTGCCCGGCGGCGGCGTCCATCAGCGGATCGGCACCGGGCCGCGGGACGGCGCGCAGCAGCACCGTGTCGCGTTTCCCCGTGCTCACGCTCACCCCGGACAATGCTTCGAGGGGGATCCGGCGCGCCCCGAGGGCGTGAAAGAGTCTCGGCGTCCTCGGCGTTCGCATCCCCCGTGTGAAGCGGATGAGCACCGAGTCCGAGGTGAGGTCGAACTCCCAGACGGCATGGTTTCCGGCCAGTACGTCACCCATGCGGGCCATGGTAAAGGGACGCGCCTCCGTGCGTCCCCCCGTTGCGGCGCCCGATTTCCGGGTGTCTACACGCGTCAGTCCCGCTCTGCACCGGAAATTCCGGCGCGGCAAGCACCGTCGCCGGTGGCGCACATGACGGAACCGAACGCGCCGGTTCCGATTTTTGCGAAGTTGTCCAGGGACGCGGTGCCTGGCTCGAAATAGCCGGTGTGGTTCCTGGCCCCGGCGGAGGAGAGCAGCCGCGCGCCGAAGCCCGGGGACACCGGATCCGCGCCGTGGCCCAGCCCGCCGACCTCCAAGTGCGGTACGTCCGCGATCCAGTCGCCCTCGTCCCGCGCGGCCCACACCCGGGCCGAGGTGTGCAGCTCGGCGACGCTCTCCGCGCGCATGCCGGGGCTGCCCGCCACGACCAGGTCCGTCACCCGGCGCGGCAGCTCGTGCGCGGCGACCCCGCACACCACCGAGCCGTAGCTGTGGCAGAACAGCGCGATGCTCGCGTCGCCGGGCAGGGCGGCGGCCAGCGACTTCAGCCGGACGGCGCCGTCCACCGCCATCCGGCCCGTGGCCGCGTCCATGCCGAGCCCGGTGGGCGCCGCGTAGCCGGCCCAGGCGATCACCGCGGTCCTGCCGGCCGGGTCGGCCGCGCGCTCGGTCTCGTACAGGGACTGCGCCATGCCGACGGGGGCCGTGAGCCGGCGCTGGGTGCGTTCGAAGGTGACGGCGTCGGTGTCGACCCCGGGCACGATCACCGATATCCGGCGGGCCTCGTCGACGTCGCCGAAGACCTCGGCCACGAGGCCGCCGCCGCTCGGGTCGAAGGCGAGGATCTGCCGGCCGGGTTCGGCGAGGGAGGAGAAACGGTGCGCGCGGCGGACGGCCGTGGCCCGGTCGGCGGGGGTCAGCGCGACATCGTGGCCGCGCGCCTCCTCGGCGAGCGCGGCGCGGCGCAGGGCGAGCAGGTTGGCCCGGTAGCGGGTGGCCACGGGGGCCCCGTCGAGGTTGCCGACGACGAGCGGGTGGCCTTCGGCCAGCCGGGCCCGCTGGGCGCCGTCGAGGCCCGCGAAGAAGCGGGCGACCGTCCGTGCGGGGGCGTCGGCGGCCGGCAGCGACCGCCCCTCGAACCGGGCCCCGGTCCAGACGGTGAGCGCCGCGGCCCGCGGGGAGACGCCCGCTTCGGGCCGGTGCACCGCGGTCCAGCCGGTCGTCGCGAGCATGATGAAGACAACCGCGAGCGCGAGCAGGGTGCGCAGGACGGCAGTGGGTCGCGCGGCGGCGACGGCGGCGATGGGGTGGACGGGGCCGGGCAGGTTCACTGGCACCAGCGTAGGAGACCGCCTCGCACCCCGGCGCGCCGGGTGACGGGGCTCACGGCCGAGCGTGCGACCCCACATCCGGTACGGATGCCCGCGCGGGCATCGGTACGGACGCGGGCGGCCGTACGTACGGGGCCGCCCGCTGCCGGTCCGCGGGCCGGCTACCGCCAGTCCGCGGCCAGGGCAGGACCGATCTGGTCGAGGTAGGCCTCGGTCATGCGCCGGATCGCGAGGACGCTGGTGTCCTGGCCCTGGCCCCAGAGCCGCCCGGTGACGCGCATCACGCCCGAGAACGCGGCGACGGCCACCCGCGGGCGCGGGTCGGCGTCCACGTCGAGGCCCTCACGGGCGGCGATCAGCCGGGAGATCCGCTCCTCCATCTCGGTGGAGCGGCGCAGGTGCACGGCGAGCAGGGCGGGGGTGGACTCGATGAGCTGGTAGCTGCGCATGTAGAGGTCGACCGGGACCACTTCGGAGATGGCGTCCTCGACGGTGTCCCAGGCGCGGAGCACCGCGTTGCGCATGGCCTCCAGGGGCCCCTCGTGGGCCGGCCGGGCGCGGAGCGCGGCGAGGAAGTGCGACTCGACCAGCTCCTGGACGGCGAAGGCGACCTCTTCCTTGTTCGCGAAGTAGCGGAAGAAGGTGCGCTGGGAGACGTCCACCGAGTCGGTGATCTCGTCGACGGTGGTCTCCTCGTACCCCTGCGCGATGAAGAGGAGGAGCGCGGCGCGCAGCAGCGCGTCCCGGGTGCGCTGCTTCTTGCGTTCGCGCAGTCCGGTCGCCGGGGCGGAAGCCGGGGCGGCCGGCGCGGGCCGCTGGTCGGTCATCACCGCGGGGTCCTTTCTGACGCTGAGTGAGCGGTCAGGGTACCTGTGACGGACCTGACAGCGGCTGTCTCGTTAAGCCGTTTGTGAACTGTCAGTCGCTGTCACTAGCCTGTTCGCATGACTAGTCAGATCACCGTCGACGACCAGGACGATCAGGTACCCGCCAAGCAACCCGGCTCGGCACCAGCCCGCACGGGGCTGCGCGGCCACCCCTGGTTGACCCTCTTCGCCGTCGCGATCGGCGTCATGATGGTCACCCTGGACGGCACGATCGTCGCCGTCGCCAACCCCGCGATCCAAAAGGACCTCGGCGCCACGCTGGCCGACGTGCAGTGGATCACCAACGGCTACCTCCTCGCCCTCGCGGTCTCCCTCATCACCGCCGGCAAGCTCGGCGACCGCTTCGGCCACCGCCAGACCTTCCTCATCGGCATCGCCGGCTTCGCCGCCTCCTCGGCCGTGATCGGCTTCTCCGACGGAGTCGAGCTCGTCATCGGCTTCCGCGTGGCACAGGGCCTCTTCGGCGCGCTGCTCATGCCCGCCGCGCTCGGCCTGCTGCGCGCCACCTTCCCCGCCGAGAAGCTCAACATGGCCATCGGCATCTGGGGCATGGTCATCGGCGCCTCCACCGCCGCCGGGCCCATCGTCGGCGGCCTGCTCGTCGAGAACGTGAGCTGGCAGTCGGTCTTCTTCATCAACGTGCCCGTCGGCGTCATCGCGCTCGCCTTCGGCCTGTTCATCCTGCTCGACCACCGCGCCGAGAACGCCCCGCGCTCCTTCGACGTCCTCGGCATCGCGCTGCTGTCGGGCGCGATGTTCTCCCTGATCTGGGCACTGATCAAGGCCTCCGAGTGGGGCTGGGGCGACACCAGGACGCTGCTCTTCCTCGGCGGCTCCGTCCTGTGCTTCGTGCTCTTCGCCCTCTGGGAGAGCCGGGTCAGCGAGCCGCTGATCCCGCTGGGCATGTTCCGCTCGCTGCCGCTGTCCGCGGGCACCGTGCTGATGGTGCTGATGGCCTTCGCCTTCATGGGCGGCCTGTTCTTCGTCACCTTCTACCTGCAGAACGTCCACGGCATGAGCCCGGTCGACAGCGGACTGCACCTGCTGCCGCTGACCGGCATGATGATCGTCGGCTCGCCGCTGGCCGGCGCCGCCATCACCAAGATCGGCCCGCGCGTCCCGCTGGTCGCCGGCATGGCCGCCACCGCCGCCGCCTGCTTCGGAATGGCCCGGCTCAGCCCGGAGACCGGCACCCTCACCATGTCGCTCTGGTTCGCCCTGCTCGGCCTCGGCCTCGCGCCCGTCATGGTCGGCGCCACCGAGGTCATCGTCGGCAACGCCCCGCTGGAGCTGTCCGGCGTGGCCGGCGGCCTCCAGCAGGCCGCCATGCAGGTCGGCGGCAGCCTCGGCACCGCCGTCCTCGGCGCGGTCATGGCCAGCAAGGTCACCGGCGCGTTCGGGGACAACTGGACGGCGGCGCAGCTGCCCCCGCTCACCCCGGAGCAGCTGGCCCTCGCGGAGAAGGGCGTCCAGGTCGGCATCGCCCCGGTTCCGCCGGGCGCTCCCGAACAGGCCGCGCAGGCCATCACGGCCGTCGCGCACGACACTTTCGTGTCAGGCATGAGCACCGCCTTCACCGTCGCGGGCATCGTCGCCGTACTCGCCGCGATCGTGGCCGGATTCACCAAGCGCGGCGAGAACGCCGCCGCGGGGGCGGGCGCGGCCCACGTCTGAGCCGCCCCGACAACCCCCGCGGAGCCGTCAACTCCGCACGCACGACAGCCCCGCCGGATGGTTCCGGCGGGGCTGTCGCCTATCCGGGTGGACCCGCCCGCAGCCCCTTCCGCCCGCCCATCGCCGCAGGTCAGCGTGGGGTCAGTGGCTCCGCGGAACAGGTCCGGGGAGCCGGAGTCCACAAGGAGTTGACCCGTCATGCGTACGTGTTCCACGGTTCTCGCCGCCACCGTCCTGGCCGCCACCGCCCTCATCCCGTCCACGGCCACGGCCGCCCACGCGGCGGGCCACGCCTCGGCGCACGCGGCGGGCCACGCCCCGGGCCACGCCGCGGGGCCGCCGCCCCTGGGAGCCTGCGCGACCGGGCAGCTCTGCTTGTGGGCCAAGGCGGAGTTCAAGGGAACCCGCCGGACCCACGAGCTCAGCACCCTCGACATCAACAGCTGCACGGCGCTGCCCGCCGGCACCACCGCCCAGTCCCTCGCCAACCGCACCGGACGGCCGGTCACCACCTACCAGTCGGAGGTGTGCGCCGAGACCGGGGAGTTCCAGACCTACCCGGGCGACGGAGTCTGGCTGCCACAGTCCCCGTACCAGGTACGGGCGTTCAAGGTGTGGGAGCGGTAGCCTCCCGCCGCGCCGGGGCGCCCGGCTGGTCAGCCGCCTGGCCGGCCAGCCGCGCGACCTCGGCGCGCAGCGCCCGTACCTCTTCGGCCAGTTCGGCGATGGCGGCGGTCTGGGCCCGCTCCAGCCGGTCGTCGCGCTCGAAGCGGGAGATGAACCAGGCCGCGATGTTGGCGGTGACCACACCCAGCAGCGCGATCCCCGACAGCATCAGTCCCACCGCGAGCAGCCGGCCGAGCCCGGTGGTGGGGGAATGGTCCCCGTACCCGACCGTGGTCATGGTGGTCACCGACCACCACAGGGCGTCCCCGAGATTGCGGATGTTGCCCCCGGGGGCGTCCCGCTCCACGCTCAGCACCGCCAGCGAGCCGAACATCAGCAGCCCCACCACCGCGCCCGCCACGTACGTGGTCAGCCGGACCTGCGGCGCCATCCGGGCCCGCCGGCCCACCAGCAGCAGGGTCGCGACCAGCCGCAGCAGCCGCAGCGGCTGGATCATCGGCAGCAGCACCGCCAGCAGGTCCAGCCAGTGCGTCCGCACGAAGGCCTTCCGCGCGCGCGACAGCGTCAGCCGTACGAGATAGTCCGCGGCGAAGGAGGCCCACACCACCCACTCCGCGTGGGTGCAGGCCCGGTGCACCCACCGGTCCGCGTCGGGCGCCACGATCGGTACGGCGTACGCGACGGCGAAGCCGATGGCGAGCACCAGCAGCGGGATCTGCGTATGGCGCTCCCACCGCGTCTGCCGGGAGGGTTCCTTCATGCGCAGCATCGTAAGGAACGCGTAAAGGGAACCGGTAAAGCACGTGACGGCGGCAGGCCGGGACCCGAGGCCCCGGCCCGCCGCCGTCACGTCTCAGCCTGCGGCAGGCGTCACGCGTCGCCGCCGGCCGCGCCCGGGTCGGCCGCCGTGACGTCCAGCAGCTGGTACCGGTCGATGGCCTGCTTCAGCACCGAGCGGTCGACCTTGCCGTCCCTGGCCAGCTCGGTGAGCGTCGCGAGGACCACCGACTGCGCGTCGATGTGGAAGAACCGCCGGGCCGCACCACGCGTGTCCGCGAAGCCGAAGCCGTCCGCGCCCAGCGAGGTGTACGTGCCGGGCACCCACCGCGAGATCTGGTCCGGGACCGAACGCATCCAGTCGGAGACCGCCACGAAGGGACCCTCGGCACCCGACAGCTTGCGCGTCACGTACGGGACGCGCTGCTCCTCCTCCGGGTGCAGCAGGTTGTGCTCCTCCACCGCGACGGCCTCGCGGCGCAGCTCGTTCCAGGAGGTCGCCGACCAGACGTCCGCCCGTACGTTCCACTCCGCGGCCAGGATCCGCTGTGCCTCCAGCGCCCACGGCACGGCCACACCGGAGGCCATGATCTGCGCGCCGATGGCCCCGGCCGTACCCGCCGAGACCCGGTGGATGCCCTTGAGGATGCCGTCCACGTCCACGTCGGCCGGCTCGGCCGGGTGCTGGATCGGCTCGTTGTAGACCGTCAGGTAGTAGAAGACGTCCTCGGCGTCCGGCCCGTACATCCGCCGCAGACCGTCCTTGACGATGTGCGCGATCTCGTAGCCGTAGGCCGGGTCGTACGCCACACAGCCCGGGTTGGTCGACGCCAGCAGCTGGGAGTGACCGTCGGCGTGCTGGAGGCCTTCACCCGTCAGGGTGGTCCGTCCGGCGGTCGCGCCGAGGACGAAACCGCGTGCCAACTGGTCGGCCATCTGCCAGAACTGGTCACCCGTGCGCTGGAAACCGAACATCGAGTAGAAGACGTAGACCGGGATCAGCGGCTCGCCGTGCGTCGCGTACGCCGAACCGGCGGCGATCAGCGAGGCCGTGCAGCCCGCCTCCGAGATGCCGTCGTGCAGCATCTGGCCCGTCGGGGACTCCTTGTACGCGAGGAGCAGGTCGCGGTCGACCGCTTCGTACTGCTGGCCCAGCGGGTTGTAGATCTTGGCGCTCGGGAAGAAGGCGTCCATGCCGAAGGTGCGGTACTCGTCGGGCGCGATCAGCACGAAGCGCTTGCCGATCTCCTTGTCCCGCATCAGGTCCTTCAGGATGCGGACGAAGGCCATCGTGGTGGCGATCGACTGCTGGCCGGAGCCCTTCTTGGCGGCCGCGTACGTACTGTCGTCCGGCAGCTGCAGCGGCTGCGCGCGCACCACGCGGGTCGGCACGTAGCCGCCGTGGGCGTTGCGCTGGTCGTGCATGTACTGGATCTCGGGCGAATTGCGGCCCGGGTGGTAGTACGGCGGGGCGCCGCCCTCCAGCTGCGCGTCGGTGATCGGGATGTGCAGGCGGTCGCGGAAGCGCTTGAGGTCGTCGACCGTCAGCTTCTTCATCTGGTGCGTGGCGTTGCGGCCCTCGAAGTTCGGGCCGAGCGTCCAGCCCTTGACCGTCTGCGCCAGGATCACCGTCGGCTGGCCCTTGTGGGCCTTGGCCGCCGCGTACGCCGCGTAGACCTTCTTGTGGTCGTGGCCGCCGCGGCCCAGGTGCTGGATCTGCTGGTCGGTCATGTTCTCGACCATCGAGCGCAGCCGCTGGTCGCCGCCGAAGAAGTGCTCACGGATGTACGCGCCCGACTCGGTGGCGTACGTCTGGAACTGCCCGTCAGGCGTGGCGTTCATCTTGTTGACCAGGATGCCGTCGCGGTCCTGGGCCAGCAGCGGGTCCCAGGAGCGGTCCCAGATCAGCTTGATGACGTTCCAGCCGGCCCCGCGGAAGATCGACTCCAGCTCCTGGATGATCTTGCCGTTGCCGCGCACCGGGCCGTCGAGGCGCTGGAGGTTGCAGTTGACGACGAAGGTCAGGTTGTCCAGGCCCTCGCGGGCGGCGATGGAGAGCTGGCCGAGCGACTCCGGCTCGTCCATCTCGCCGTCGCCGAGATACGCCCAAACGTGGGACTTGGAGGTGTCCGCGATCCCGCGCGCCTCCATGTACCGGTTCATCCGCGCCTGGTAGATCGCACCGAGCGGGCCGAGGCCCATCGAGACGGTCGGGAACTCCCAGAAGTCCGGCATCAGACGCGGGTGCGGGTAACTGGAAAGGCCGTACGGAGCCTTCGACTTCTCCTGGCGGAACGCGTCGAGCTGCTGCTCGGAGAGCCGGTCCAGGAGGAAGGCGCGGGCGTAGATGCCGGGCGAGGCGTGGCCCTGGAAGAAGATCTGGTCGCCGCCGTCGCCCTCGTCCTTGCCCCGGAAGAAGTGGTTGAAGCCCACGTCGTAGAGGGAGGCGGAGGAGGCGAACGTGGCGATGTGGCCGCCGACGCCGATCCCGGGACGCTGGGCGCGCGAGACCATGACGGCCGCGTTCCACCGGGTGGCGTTGAGGACCTTGCGCTCGATCTCCTCGTTGCCGGGGAAGAAGGGCTCGTCCTTGGTGGCGATGGTGTTGACGTAGTCCGTGCTGCGCATCTCGGGCACGGCCACGCGCTTTTCGCGGGCCCGCTCGATCAGCCGCAGCATCAAGTAGCGGGCGCGCTCGCGGCCCCGCTCGTCGACGGCTGCGTCCAGGGAGTCGAGCCACTCCCGCGTCTCCTCCGGATCGAAGTCCGGGACCTGGCTCGGCAGGCCGCCAATGATGATCGGGTTGCGATCGGATGCGGAAGCCACGCTGTTCCTTCGCTGTCGGGGGAGTCGTACCTTGGGTCGCCGCCTCCCATGGTCTTACGCTCGACCGAAATCGTCATCTTTACCACTGGGTAATCCCTGGAGTCGGCAGCGATTCAGGGGGGAGCCGGTGACGAGAGCAGCCAAACCGCAACCTTACGCCCATGACGATCAGTGACTTCGTAAGGCCGTTCGTCCCTCAAACAGGTAGGAAAGTCCCGACCCGACGCCGAATGGGGTGGAATGGTGTGGGATGAATCACCCGCGGTACACATCGAGGGGCTGAAAGTTGCGGCGAGACGGCCGCAATCGTCACCGTTTCGACGGTCTCGGCGGCCGGGTACTTGCGCGATCCGCCGCGCCCGTGTGGACTACCTCCAATGCTGCGCGTACGCGCGCCGCCGAAGACATTCACCGAACATGAGCAGGAGGCACCCCGTGAGCGCGACCGCGGACCACGCGGAGAACCTGGCCGCCCGGCTGGGTTTCCAGTCCGAACAGGTGGTCCAGGAGATCGGCTACGACGACGACGTCGATCAGGATTTCCGTGACGTCGTCGAGGAACTCGTCGGCGAGCTCGTCGACGAGGACTACGACGACGTCGCCGACGCCGTACTGCTGTGGTACCGAGAGGACGACGACGCCGATCTGGCGGACGCTCTGGTCGATGCCACCGAGCTGATCGAGGACGGCGCACTGATCCTGCTGCTGACTCCCAAGACCGGCCGCCCCGGCTACGTCGAGGCCAGCGACATCAAGGAAGCCGCAGAGACCGCCGGCCTCTCGTTGGCCAAGGGTCTTCCCGTCGGCAAGGAGTGGGGCGCCACCAAGCTGGTGACGCCCAAGACTGCAGCCAAGAAGCGCTGACCCGCGCCCCGCAGCCAAGCGGACACACACCCCGTCGACCAGGTTTTGGCCCGGTCGGCGGGGTGTGTGCGTTGCGGATCCGCGGGCCCGGACCGGTTGGCCATAGGCTGGCACCACCCGAACGGCCCAACGCGGGCGCGCGGACATGCGGACACGCAGGAACGCGGACATGCGGACATGCAGGAACGAAGGGATGCGACACATGGCGATCGAGGTCGGCAACAAGGCCCCGGACTTCGAGCTCAAGGACAACCACGGCGCCACCGTGCGGCTCTCCGACTTCAGGGGGGAGAAGGCCGTCGTGCTGCTCTTCTACCCCTTCGCCTTCACGGGCGTGTGCACCGGCGAGCTGTGCGAGCTGCGCGACCAGCTGCCGCGGTTCCAGAACGACGACGTACAGCTCCTCGCGGTCTCCAACGACTCGGTGCCGACCCTGCGGGTCTTCGGCGAGCAGGAGGCGCTGGACTACCCGCTGCTGTCGGACTTCTGGCCGCACGGGGAGACCTCCCGTGCGTACGGGGTCTTCGACGAGGAGAAGGGCTGCGCGGTGCGCGGCACCTTCATCATCGACAAGGACGGCATCGTGCGGTGGACCGTCGTCAACGGGCTGCCCGACGCGCGTGACCTGAACGAGTACATCAAGGCGCTCGACAGCCTCTGAGAAATCCGGGTACGGGTGGGAACCCGTCACTAGGATCGACACGTTGATCCGGATAAACCGCACGACGGGGCACCGCCCCACACCAACCTTATGGAGGACCCGTGGGAGTCAGCCTCAGCAAGGGCGGCAACGTCTCGCTGACCAAGGCCGCGCCTAACCTGACGGCGGTCATCGTCGGTCTGGGGTGGGACGCTCGCACCACCACCGGTGTCGACTTCGACCTCGACGCCAGCGCGATCCTGACCAACGACCAGGGCAAGGTCGCCAACGACTCGAACTTCGTGTTCTTCAACAACCTGAAGAGCCCGGACGGCTCGGTCGAGCACACCGGTGACAACACCACCGGTGAGGGCGAGGGCGACGACGAGGCGATCAAGGTCAACCTCTCCGGCGTCCCGACCGAGGTCCAGAAGATCGTCTTCCCGGTCTCGATCTACGAGGCCGAGAGCCGCCAGCAGAGCTTCGGCCAGGTCCGCAACGCGTACATCCGCGTCGTGAACCAGGCCGACAACACCGAGCTCGCCCGCTACGACCTCTCCGAGGACGCCTCGACCGAGACCGCCATGGTCTTCGGCGAGCTGTACCGCAATGGCGCGGAGTGGAAGTTCCGTGCCATCGGCCAGGGTTACGCCTCGGGCCTGCGCGGCATCGCGCAGGACTTCGGCGTCAACGTCTGACCCCGAGAGCAGTGTCCCGTCCGGCGCCGTGCACTGTGTGTACGGCGCCGGACGGGCTTCAGCACCGCACCGCCACACCGTCGTCCGGGGAGGACCACAACATGGGCGTCACACTCGCCAAGGGGGGCAATGTCTCCCTGTCCAAGGCCGCACCGAACCTCACCCGGGTTCTGATCGGCCTCGGATGGGATGCGCGCTCGACCACGGGAGCCGACTTCGACCTCGACGCCAGCGCGCTGCTGTGCGGCGACGGCCGGGTGCTCGGGGACGAGTACTTCGTCTTCTACAACAACCTCAAGAGCCCCGAGGGCTCCGTCGAGCACACCGGCGACAACCTTACCGGCGAGGGCGAAGGCGACGACGAGTCGATCATCATCGACCTCACCAAGGTGCCGGACCGGGTCGACAAGATCGTCTTCCCCGTTTCGATCCACGAGGCGGACGCCCGCCGACAGAGCTTCGGCCAGGTCAGCAACGCCTTCATCCGCGTGGTGAACCAGGCGGACGGCCAGGAACTCGCCCGCTACGACCTGTCCGAGGACGCCTCCAGCGAGACGGCGATGATCTTCGGCGAGGTCTATCGGTACGGGGGTGAGTGGAAGTTCCGTGCAGTGGGGCAGGGGTACGCGTCGGGCCTCAGGGGCATCGCTCTAGACTTCGGGGTCAACGTTTCGTAAAGCGGTATAAGACGATGGGGTGCCAGTGGTTCTGAAAACCTTCGGCTGGTCGTTCGCAGTCACTGCGCTCGGCTTGGCCGCAGCGGTGATCTACGGGGGCTGGACCGCGTTCGGGATCGTCGCGATCCTGTCCGTCCTGGAGATCTCGCTGTCCTTCGACAACGCGGTGGTCAACGCCGGAATCCTGAAGAAGATGAATGCCTTCTGGCAGAAGATCTTCCTCACGGTCGGTGTGCTCATCGCGGTCTTCGGCATGCGACTGCTCTTCCCCGTCGTCATCGTCGCGATCAGCGCCAAGATCGGGCCCATAGACGCCGTCGATCTGGCCATGAACGACAAGGACATGTACGAGCAGCTGGTCACGGACGCTCACCCGTCCATCGCTGCTTTTGGCGGAATGTTCCTGCTGATGATCTTCCTCGACTTCATCTTCGAGGACCGTGACATCAAGTGGCTCGCCTGGCTGGAGCGCCCGCTCGCCAAGCTCGGCAAGATCGACATGCTGTCCGCGTGCATCGCGCTGATCGTCCTGGTCGTCACCTCGATGACCTTCGCCACCCACGCCCACCAGCACGGCGGCGTCGAGGTGGACAAGGCGCAGACCGTCCTGGTCTCCGGCATTCTCGGCCTGATCACCTACATGGTCGTCGGCGGCCTCTCCGGCTACTTCGAGAACAAGCTGGAGGAGGAGGAAGAAGCCGAGCACGAGGCCGAGGAAGAGGCGCGCAAGAGCGGCAAGCCGGTCTCGGCCGTCGCCATGGCCGGCAAGGCTGCGTTCTTCATGTTCCTCTACCTCGAGGTCCTCGACGCGTCCTTCTCCTTCGACGGCGTCATCGGCGCCTTCGCCATCACCAACGACATCGTGCTCATGGCCCTCGGCCTCGGCATCGGTGCCATGTACGTCCGTTCGCTCACGGTCTACCTGGTCCGCCAGGGCACCCTGGACGACTACGTCTACCTGGAGCACGGCGCGCACTACGCCATCGGCGCGCTCGCCGTCATCCTGCTCGTCACCATCCAGCACGAGATCAACGAGGTCATCACCGGCCTCGTCGGCGTCGTGCTGATCGCCTGGTCCTTCTGGTCCTCCGTGCGCCGCAACAAGCGCATCGAGGCCGAGGACGGTGGCAGCGGCGAGTCCGCGGAGGTCACGGCCGGGGTGTGATCCGGCCCTGATTGCGGAATCTTCACTACGACGGGGCGGCCGCGCGGATCCACAGGACCGCGC
>NZ_JBHWVM010000111.1:0-21483 GCF_042736805.1 Streptomyces sp. NPDC060031 | reverse complement strand
GGGGTGCGGGTGTGCGCGCGCTCCCGCCCCCACGGCGTCACCGCAAGCCCGCAGCCCCCGCGGCCCCCGCCGACCCCGGCGGAAGCATCGCCGTGAACCGGGCCGACGGCTCGAGCCCGAGCTCGGCGAAGACCAGGCGCCGAAAGGCCCCGTACTGGCGGACCGCCTCCACCGCGTTGTGCTCGGCCAGGTGCACCGCCACCACCGCCCGGTGCGCGCTCTCCCGCAGCGGCTCGATGCTCACGCAGGTGAGCGCCGCGTCCAGGGCGAGGGCGTGCCGCCCGGACCGGGTCAGCCGGGCGCTGAGCGATTCCAGCGCGTGCAGCCGCAGCTGGCGCAGCCGCTCCCGCTCGAAGAGCGTCCACTCCTCGTCCCAGCCGGGCAGCAGGTCCCCGGCGAACAGCAGACCCGCGCAGGGATCGTCGCCCGCGTCGCCGTCGGCGTCCACGACGCGCAGCGCCGTACGCAGGAAGGCGTGCACGTCGACCGTGACCTCCTCGCGGAGCGCGAGCATCTCGCCGCGGCTGTCGACGACGTGCTGCCCGCCCCGGCGCAGCCGCCACAGCGCGGTCCGCAGACTGCCCTGCGCGTGCACCTCCCCGGCCTCCGGCCACAGCGTCCCGGCAAGGACCCCGCGGCTGACGCTCCGGTTGAGCGCGAGGAAGGCCAGCAGTCGCTGCCCGGGAGCCTCGACGGCGACCGCGCCGGCCGCCGCCTCCAGCCGGAACGTACCCAGCAGGCGCAGTACGGGTGCCGGCAGCGACGTGTCGTACGGCATCGATCTCCTCTCCCTGTGCTCCCTCTCCCTTCCCCGCACGCGGGTCTACGAACGCACTCGTCCGGGTGGTGCCCCGGCCCGCCGGTGGACGTTGACGCAGGCCGGGTCTCAGCGGCCGCGGACCGTGTCGCGGATCCAGTTCTGGATCGTGACGGTCAGATCGGCGTCCTTGGTCTTCCACCGCAGGACGTCAGCGGGGTCGGGGTAGTAGTTGGAGGCGTTCTCCCACGCCGACCAACTGCGGGGACCTTTGGATGAGTTCGCGGACGCGTCCATGAGGACGAGGTTGTCCTTGCGGACCGCGAGCTGATGGCGTTCCAAGGGCTTCAACTTGTTGAAGCCCTCCATCTGCGACATGCGGTCCAACGAGACGACGTGGTCGACCTCCAGCCCCCCCGAGGACGAACGCAGCTTTCCGACCTGGTCGATCGTGGCCGACCCCGAGATCTCGGCACGCTCAGCGGAGCCGTTGAAGAATGCCCGCATGCGCTTGACCGGGCTGATCCGGGCCGTCTCGGCGAGCCGCTCGGCCGCCAGGTACTGTGCCCTCGCCCGGGAGATGGCGCCCTGTTCCGTCCACGTCGTGCCGTCGCGCCCCACGTGGCGTACGTCGTCGAGGCCCTCGAGGTTGTCGCGCAGTTCCGCGATCCGCGCGTGATCCGTTGCCCCGGAGGCGGTCTTCGGCCCCCCCTTCAGCTCCTTCAGGCTCTCTGCCCGGAGCATGCGCAACGACCGGAGTTCGTCCGCGGCACTGCCGAGGGCCTCCTGCGCCCGGATCTGTTCGCGCGTCGGGGGGCGCCAGGCCTTCGCCTCCGCCAGGATCGAATCGAACTCGCTCACGCCGCCGGCCGTCCGGGCGGCGGCTGCCCGGTCGATGAACTCCAGCGCCGTGGCCTCGTCCATCTTGTGCTTCGCGCCGGCGTCGACGATCGCCTCCACCTCCTTGAAGGCCGCCTCGAGTTCGTTCTTGGCGGCCTTGGGGAGCTTGGTCACGTCGCCCAGGAGTTGCAGCAGCTGCTTCTGCTTGCGCAGCTTCGTGAACGAGCTCACACCCATCCTGACGAGGTGGTAGAAGCCCTTCATGACCAGCCTGAGGTCGACCGCCCCGGCGAAACCCATGGGCCGGCTCGCGATCTTGCCGATCACCTGCTCCAGGCCCTTGGTGGCCGCCGCCTGTGTCGTGAGCGCGTCCTTGAGCCCCTGTTCGAGTCCCTTCGCCTCGTCGATCTTCGCGGCGAGGGTCTTGAAACGGGCCGCGGCCGACTCCGCGTCCGACGCGGCGGAGAACTCGCGCAGCGGACCTTCGAGTGAGGCGAGCCCTTTCGCCGACCCTTTGAGCACCAGGGCCGCTGTCGTCCCGAGGTCCAGCGCGGCCGCTGCCACGGCCACCACGACCCACGCGAGCGAGGGGTCGTCCGTGATGAACGACAGCCGGAACTCGGCGGACTGCTTCTGGTACTCCTTCACCGCCTCCACGGCCTGGTAGACACTGATCACCGTGTTCCCGACGAGCGCGGGCGCGGCCACCCACCCGCCGACGGGCACGAGGAGCGCGAGGACGAGGGCGATGATCCCGAAGACGACGGCCGAGAAGATGTGATCCTGGCGCACGGACTCGACGTGGTCGTCCACGATCTGGCCGTAGACGTTGTCGGAGTCGGCCCCCAGGCTGTCCTTGGTCACCGACACGAGCTTGGGCTGGCTGAAGACGCGGTCGGGATCGCGGCTGAGCTCGGAGCGGGCCTGGGCGGTATCCGCTCGCCGGGCGTTGATCACCCCCAGCAGGTACTGCAGGGTGCCGGGCTCGTCGAGCCCGGCGAGTTTCTCGCGGTCGGTGGCGCGGCCCAGCTTCTCCGGGTCGATGATGGGATCATCGCCGGCCGCGGTCACCACCGCCTTTTCGGCCGAGTTCCGCAACGAGTCGGCCTCGGCGCTGTACTCGGACGATTCCTGTGCTGCCTGGAGCATGCTGGAGGAGGAATCCGGATCGGCGCTGATGCGGGCGAGCCTTGCCTGCGACTCCTTCTCGGCGGCTGCCGCGTAGTCGGCGCGCGCGTTGGTCCTGGCGATGCCGGAGACGAGCGACCCGACGTAGCCGGGAGTCCGCAGCTTGCGCTCCTCCTCGTACAGGAGGTGGTCGTAGTGGTCGAGGACGTCGAGCGCGATGTTCACGGCCTCGGTGCGGAAGCGCAGCCGGTAGGTGGCCACCGCGCTCAGGAACGCCCGTTCGTCGGCGAACCCGTGAAGTGCCAGGGCCGCGTTGAACTCGTCTTCGGCCTCCGAGGCCCGGCGCCACATGTCGGGCTTGTAGCCGATGTACGGACTGGCCTGGATATTTTGCTGATGGAGGGCGTTCTTGTGCTTCCACAGCCGGTACAGCTCCTCGCACCCGAACAGCGTGGCCGCGGCCTCCTCGGTGCGCTCCGCGTCGGCCTCGCGACTGCGCTGCTGGGCTTCGAACCGGCCGATCGACGCGTCGAGCTCGGCCCAGTCCGCCGTCGTCCCGGTGATCTTGTCCCGGTACGCCGCACGCTGGGCCGGGGTCAGGGCGTCGAGCCTGCGGCCGAGGCGCAGGACGTTCTCGTAGTCCTCGGGTACCAGCGGCTTCTGTCCGGCGAAGAGGATGGCCTTGACGTCCGCGGGCAGGGCGTGGATCTCCCGGAGCAGTTCGTGCTCGCTCGCCACGTCGGCGCGGGCCCCGAGCCAGCGTGCGCGCAGGGTGGCGTCCTCGGGGCCCGTGCCCAGCTTCGTACCCGGCGCAAGAGCGTTCTGCTCCCAGAAGCGCTGGTCCGCCTCCGCGTTGATCTGCTCCCGTTCGGCCTGGGGGAGCCGGTCGAGCGCGGTCTGGGTGACATCGGTGACGGTCAGCCAGATCCCGTGGCGGGCCACGTCATCGGCCGTCGCCGACAGCCCGCCCGGCTTGTTCCAGTGCCACAGGGGAACCCGCCGGGTGATCTCCGCCTGGTCCACGCTCCGGTAGTACTGGGCGACGAACGCGCGCAGCAGCTCGACCGGGCCCATCTCGCGGGTTACCGGCACCCAGAACGGGCGGCCCTTGCCCTTCGTCTTCTTCCCGGTCGCGGGCAGGGGCTTCCTGTGGAGCCTGCCCAGGCCCTCGCCGCGGGCCTGCTGCGCCACGTGGGCCAGTTCGTGGGCCAGCAGCCGCTGCCCCGCGCCCGAGCCGGGCCGGACGCCGTCCCCGAGGACGATGTGCCGGCCGACCGTGTAGGCCTGCGCGCCCAGGGCCGCGGCCGAGTCGGCGGCGCCCCGCCCGGTGTGCACCCGGACCTGGGACAGGTCCCAGCCCAGCCGGGGCTCCATGTCCGCCCGCGTCGCGGAGTCCAGGGGAGCCCCGGCGGTCCCCGTCGGCGAGGCCGCCGAGTCCAGCCGCGGCATCGGGCGTACGGCCCCGTGCGCGAGGGACTCGTACCGCTCGGCGAACCGGTCGGCCGCCGCCTCGAGGCGCCCGTCGGCCGCCGGGGCCTCGGGCTCGGCGGCCCGCGACAGGGCCCGCCGCTCGGTCCGGGCGGGGACGGCGGGCACCTCGCGCGGGGCCACGGCTCACCCCTCCGCGGGGAACAGCGGGGCGAACGTCGTCACCAGCGGGACGGGGTCACCCGCCCCGGCGGGCAGATAGGCCAGCGGCGCGTAGTGGTAGACCACGCCGTGCGGCAGGACGGCGGCCGGACCGTCCTCCTCCTGCGGCCAGACGACGTCGCCGGGGATCGTGCGGGCCGGGACCAGCCAGTGGTCGCCCCGCCGGAAGCGACCCGGCGTCCGCTCCCCCCTCTCCCCGTCCCTCCGCGTCGGCTGGGGCTGATGGCGACTGCCGAAGCGGACCTCCACCCCGTCCTCCAGCGCGATCCAGGTGTCGAGGACCACCGGCAGGGCGTCCGCGCCCGGCTCCGGACGATGGTCCCAGCGCCGCAGGTACGGGTGCAGTTCCGGGTCCCCGCCCACGGTGAGCGGCGGCTGCCCGCCGGGCGGCCCGGCGCCCGGATCGGCGTCGAGGGTGACGGTGCGGCCGGGCACGTCGACCGCGACGACCTGGTGGACGCGCTGCGGCGGGGCGCCCGGCACCTCGTCCGCGGCGTGCACCGCCGTGGCGTCGTCGACGAGTTCGACCCAGTCCCCGACGTCCAGCCCCAGCCGGTGGTCCCGGCCCCAGGTCTCCAGCGTCACGACCGGTCCCGCGACCGAGGCCACGGGCAGGGCCACCGAGGCGTTCTCCCGCGACCAGACGAAGGTCGCCACGGGCGCCTCGGGCTGCTGGTCCCTGCCCGCGCCACCCCGGCGGCGGGGCCGCACCACCCGGCCCCCGTCGCCATCGGGGAACAGGCCGACCCCCGAGGTGTGGATCTGCACCCGGTAGAGCTGGTTCTCCGGACCCCGGAACCGCGCCCGGGGCGCGATGACGCAGGCGTCGACCGGCCCCTTCGGCTCGTGCCGGGCCCGCGCGGCCATCAGCCCGGCCGGTGCGTACAGTCCGTCCAGCCAGGACCGGAACCAGGCGGACGCCTCCGCGCTCCCGGGATCCTCCCGTTCCCCGAAGCCGTGCAGGACGACCTGCCACACGACCTTGGCCCGGGCCGCCGTGTCCGGGCCCGCGCCGCCGAGCGCGATCTCGCGGATGGCCGGGTCCTGGATCGCGGTGATCTCCCGCTCCCAGGCGCGCAGGTAGGCGAGCGCCGGCCCGTCCGGTACGGGGGCCGTCTCCGGGTCGACGTAGCCCTCGGGCTGGGTCAGGTAGGTGGTCCGGGCGTCGTTCTCGACGAGCACCCCGTCCACGTACAGGCGCCCGACGCCGATCGTGAGGTCGCGGTCCGGGTCCTGCGCGATCCGGGTCAGGGTGAAACCCGGTGCGTCCCGCGGGGCCGCCGCCGGCCCGAGCACGTCGGCGACGACGGTGCGCAGATAGTGCAGCAGGACGGCGGTCTGCTCGTTCGCGTCCGCGTCGAGGGTGACCCGGCCCTGTTGGTGGACGATCCGCGAATAGTGCTTCGACGGGTCGAACGAGACGCGCGAGATGTCGACGGACAAGAGTTTCCTCCTCGGTGACGCGATGGGGGATGACGTGGTGTCAGGTGACGAGCAGGACGCCGCTCGACGTGCCGGCCGGCGTGTACTGCGCCAGCCGCCTGCGCAGTCCGTCCTCGCGTTGGGGCTGGAACAGGTCGTGGAAGGCGCCGAGTTCGGAGCCGTCCTCGGCCCCCCGCCGGATCTCCCGCGCACACGCGGAGGAGAGCTGCCCGTAGCCGGGCGTCCCGTACGTGGTGCTCGTGAACCGGGGCACGACACGGGCCGGATCCCCGGACGTGGCCGGCTCGCAGTGGAACGGCGCGGGCGTCCGCGACCCCGGTGGCAGGTAGCAGAACCGGACGCAGCCGCGCTGGCGCACCGAGACGTGGACCAGCCCGTCCAGCAGGCAGTTCTCCACGAGCCCGACCTCGTGCGTGCGCACCGAGCCGATCACCGTCGTGCGCCGGGCGGAAAATTCGGCGTACGCGCACCCGTCCTCGCGGCCGCCGAGCGCGGGCAGTTCCGCCGACGTGGCGTCGAGGATCGAGTCGGAGAGGAAGATCCGGTTCGGGCCGGTGCACTCCTCGTCCGCCTCCACCACGATCGCCCCGGTGATGCTGTGGCGGACCTCCAGGCAGGCCGGGGTCCGGACGAGTTCGAGGCCCGGCTCCCCGGGGTGCTCGCAGCAGCAGTCCTCGCCCAGCGACCAGCCGGGCACGAGCGTGCAGTGGCTGACCTCCACCCGCCCGACCGGGCCCTGCAGGCGCACGCTCCGTCCGGTCACCAGCAGCCCGGCCAGCCGCACCGACGGCAGCGGGCCCGAGCCCCGCCCGGTGCCGATCAACCGCAGCGCGTCCGGGCGGTTGGCGTACCAGTCGAGCAGCCGCAGGACTGGCCGGCTGCCGGGCGCCGCCCGCAGGGTGAGCCGGTCGCCGTGGTCGAGCCGGATCTCGATCTGCTCCTGGAACGCCACCGACCCGACGAGCTCGATCACCGCCTCGCGGCGAGCCGGGTGGGCGCGCTTGTCCTCGTACCAGCGTGTGACCGCGTCCATCAGCCGCTCGAACTCCTGCCCGGGCCCCACCCGGTAGAAGGCCGCCCGCGGTCCCGCGGGCGCGACGGCCACCGGATACTCCCCACCGCCCATGGGCGCCGAGAAGGCGTGCTGGTAGCTCACCCGCACCCCCGAGTCGGGCGCCGAGCGCGCCGGGAAGGCGATCCGGCCCAGCACCGGGTCCACGGCGACCTGCCCGCGCCGGGGCGCCTGGCCCCAGTCGGACAGGTCCGCCGCGACGATCGCCGACAGCGGCACCGGCGTGTCCCCTTCGGTCCAGATGCACAGGCTCTTGCCCGGACCGTAGTAGTGGGCCGTGCGCTCCTCGAACGCGCGCCGCCGGATGAAGGCGGGCACGTTCGTCTCGTCCGCGACGTGCGTCGGCGCCGGTTCGCGCACGGGCAGGGTCACCAGCGGGGTGTCATTGCCGAGGATGCTGAAGGTGTAGTGGCTGCGGTCGCGGTCGGTGCAATAGGCGGGCGCCCGGGTGAGGCAGTGCGCGCCGAGCCGCCACACGAACAGCCCGACACCCGACACCCCTTCGTGTCCGGGGCTGTACGCCGACTCGATGCGGCGTACGTCGACGGTGTGGGACAGCCGGTCGAACGGACCGTCGAGCAGGTCGAGTTCCTCCCCGCGCCGCAGATCCGCCAGACCGCCGACGCGCAGCCGGTCCTCGATGTCCCGCGAGTACGCCGCGTACCGTCGTACGGGCTGGTCGTGTCCGAGCGTCGTACGGAACTCCACCGCCCGCGCGGGCCAGTCGGCGACATCGCGCGCCAACTCCTCCAGCACGGCCAGCGTGCCCTTGCGGCGCCGGCCGGCGATGGTACGGGCGACGTCGCGCCGGGGTGCGACCACGGCGGCCAGCCGCTTCGCCTCCTCGCCGCCGCGCGCCAGCGCCTCCTCGTACCCGGGCAGCGCCTCGTACCCGACCAGGGCCCCGATGTAGGGCAGCACCCAGTCCTGGCAGGTCTCCACGAACCAGTCGGCGTACTGCCGGCGCACCGACTCCCGTACGAGGGCGCGCTGTTCCTCCACGACGGCCAGCAGCGCCCGCAGCGCGAAGCCCTCCTCGGCGTCCCGGCGTCGGTGGAGCGCCGGCAGCAGTTCGTACAGGGTCCGTTCCGCACCGGTGGTCACGGCAGCCTCCGCAGGATCAGGGTCTCGGGCAGGTCGGGGGTCATGACGGCGAGCTGGGCCGGGCGGACGTCCCTTGCGACGACGAGGCGCCGACCCCGCTCCAACACCGGGGAGCGCAGGCCCGGGTTGAGGGCGACCAGCTCCTCGACCCGTACGCCGTACCGCACGGCGACCGAGGTCAGCGTGTCGGCGGTGCCCGTCGGGTCCGAGCCCACGTCGTGCACGAGCGGTTCGGCCCGCGCCGGCAGCGCCTCCACCGTCCGCGCCGCGCCCCGCAGGGCCGAGCCGAGGTCGACGAGCGCCAGCGGATCGGCGGCCGCCGCGATCCCGGCGAACACGTCGACGTCGACGTGGTCCACCCCCGGCACCGCCTGCATCGCGGCCAGCACCCGGCTGAGGAGGGCCGGTTCGGCGAGGTCGCGCGCGGCGAAGCCGAGTACGCCGAGCACGGCGGCCCGTACCGCCGGCTCGACGGTCTCGAAGGAGTGGTCGGGCAGCACCTTGAGGCCCGCCGAGAGGACCAGCAGCACGAGCTCGCGGACGTCGACCCGGACCGGGAGGTGCGGATCCCCGAAGTCGCTCAGTGCGGCGGACAGGGAGCCCAGCAGCGGATCCGAGACGGAGAGCGGCACATCGCCGGCCCCGGCGACCGTGACGTGGACGCTCTCGCACCGGCCGTCGAAGAGCAGGGCGGCCGCGGCCCGGCCGATCCCGGCGCGGGCGCGCGCGAAGTCGGCGTAGTCCCGTACGGACAGCAGCCGGTCCAGGGCGCGGGTGCGCAGCGGGATCCCGGCGCGGGTGTCGCGCGGGCCGTCGGCGGCCGCGGCGCCCGTGGCGGCGAGCGGATTGGTCACCGCGTTCACCCCGAGCGGGCGGCTGACGGCCTGGGTGATCCGGCCGGGCGGCAGATTGCCCTCCGGGCCCGCGCCGACCCGGTAGACGGCGGTGACGTTCTCCACCCCGGTCGGCAGCCGGGACCCGTGCACGCCGTCGCCGAAGGAGATCGTCGCCGTGCCCGCCGCGTCCTGGGCGAGTCCGTACGCCTGGTCGGCCGGCCCGAGCAGCGAGAGGTCCTCGGCCCGGTGCCGGCGGACGGCGTCCACCCGTACGGTCAGTGCGGGTTCGGCGCCGCCCGGGGTGTCGGCGGGCAGGTACGTCAGCGGCGCGGCCGTCGTGACCTGGCGCAGCGCGAAGGACTGCCCGGGCCGCGCGGCGTCCCCGCTGCCGAGGACCTCCGAGCGGGTCTCGCCCTGCGTGGCGGGCACGACGTTGCCGTGGACGGTCACCGAGTCGCGGCGGTAGGTGTAGGTGAGCGGCGCCGCGAGGACGAGCGTCGTGTGCACGGTGTCGCCGCCCGTGTCCGCGCCGACGCCCTGGCGGACCGCGGCGAGCATGGCCGGCTCGCTGCCGAGGACGCCGGTCGTGCCCGGTACGTCGGTCCGCTCGCCGGAGACGACCAGCCGGCGGCCGGGCAGCAGCCCGGGGCAGACCTGCGCGAGCTCGATCAGGCTGCCCGCGACGTCGTCGGTGACCGGGTCCTCGGCGAGGGTCAGGTCCTCGCCCGCCGCCCACACGGTGATGTCCCCGTACGGGACGGCCTGCTCGCCCGGGGGATCGGCGTGCCAGGGACCGTCCACGGTGAGCCGGGTGACGGGCACGAAGACGGCCGGAGCGCCGGCCGGGGTGGGGAACGGCAACCGCAGCTGGGTGGCTTCGACGACGCCCACCACACGGGCGGGGTGCGGCGGGCGCGCCTGCTCGGCGAGCACCCGGGTGCCGGGCAGCACACCGTCGTGGTGACCCTCCAGATAGAGGTACTCGGCGCCCTCGGGCGGTGTCCCGTGGTGCGGATCGACGGCCGGGTCCAGGGGCCGCGCCTTGACGCGCAGCACCTGGACGCCCGCGTTCTGCCGGGGCGGGGCGATCCGCTGCGTGGCCCAGGCCTGGTGGACGCCGCCGGCCAGGCGGGGGTCGGCCGCGGCGAGCAGTCCGGGCACGGAGTCGCTGGACGCGTCCCACAGTTCGCACAGGCCCGTGCTCAGATCGCGGCCCGCCGCCGGGAGCCCGGGCGGGGTGCGGCGCAGCGCGGGGAGCACCGAGGAGGTGGCCACGAGCGCGGTGGCCCGGTCGCAGTCGCGGGAGCCACAGCCGTCGCGGTCCGCGACCCGCTCCCGGTCCGGGTCCCGCCGGCGGTCCAGGTCCCGCTCCCGGTCCGGGTCCGGGTCCCGCTCCCGGTCCGGGTCCTCGGCCTCGGTCCGTTCGCGGCCGAGGCCGGGGCAGGTCAGGCTGTGTGCGAGCTCGCGCAGGTACTCGACCTCGGGCAGGCTGCGGCGCCGTTCGGCGGCCACGGCGACGAGCGCCGCGCGCACCGCCCGTACGGCGGCGGTGACGTCATCGGCCATCCACCCGGCCAGGGCCGTGTTCGACCGGGCCGCCGTGAAGGCGACGCCCTCGCCCAGCAGCCGGGAGGCGTCGGCGAGCCGCCAGTACGTACGGCTCGCGGGACCGCCGTCCGGGGCGAGCCGGTCGATCGCCGCCGCGATCGCCGTCCGCAGCACCGCCGCGGCCGGTACCGGGGGGCCGCTGTCGGAGGCGGTCAGGAGCGCGTCCAGGGCCGCCTCGACGGGGTCGGCGGGGGAGAGCGGGACGAGGTCGACGACGGTGAGCGCGGCCTGGTAGTCGGCGGTGGCGGCCGCCGCGACCCGGACGGCCGGCGCGTGGGCCGTACCGAACAGCAGCAGCAGCCGGTCGCCGGGCTTGATGCCCAGCGCGGGCCCCGCGAAGGTGAGGCGCTCCAGCTGCTGCGCCGTCCGCGCCTCCAGCCGGGGCGGCGCGGTCATCCGTACGGCGAGGGTGTTCCACCGGGCGTCGGCCGGCAGGTCCTCGGACGTCTCGAAGGCCTGCGGGAGCTGACCCTGCGCGGGCACGCTCTTGGCCTGCGACCCGGCCGGTACGACGGCCCGCGCGCCCGGGTCGAGCGTGTACGCCAGGTACCCGCCGGCGCCCAGGGCCGGGCGCGGCCGGTGGCCGACCAGCCGGCCGAGCCGGACCAGCGACTCCGGCTCGACGGCCGTGGCCAGGTAGCCCTCCTGCGCGTGGCGCTCCCCGTAGAAGGTCAGGATGTCCGCGACCACGGCCCAGCAGTCGAGCAGCGCGACGGCCGGATCATCGGCGGTGCGGGCGGTCAGCCGTTCCAACTCCGGTCGACCCGACAGGCGTTCGAGCATCGAGGCCATGAACTGCCCGTGCGTGCCCACGCGGTAGGCCAGCGCGGACAGGCCCGGCGGGTTGTACGTGGACGCCGGGGTCGCCGGACCCCCCGCGCCGCCGCACCCGCACCCGCAGCCCCCGCAGCCGCCCCCGCACGCACCGTGCCCGGTCATCGCCCGCCCCCGATCCGCAGTTCCAGTACGCCGTTCTCCGGCCGGGCAGGATCGGCGTCGAGCCGGGCGATCTCGTCCGGCCGCAGCAGCAGCACCCCGTCGCGCAGCGCGTCCGGCGACGGCTCGAAGAGCCGCTCCAGCGCGGTGACCCCGACCGACAGCACGCCGGGCACGGCCGCGACCGCCGCGACGATCCGGCTCACCCGCACCGGCGTGGCGAAGGTCAGCGCGTCGGGGTGGAAGAAGGCCGGCGTACCGTCGGCCAGCACCCCGTGCCCCAGCACCCGCGCCACGGCCGCGCGCACGTGCCCGGCCACCGCCGACGGCTCGGCCTCCACGCACAGCGCGAGCCGCAGCGGCACCTGCCGGGCCGGCCCCACGCGCACCTCGTGCCCGATCCGCCGCACCCGGTAGAGCCGTTCCCGCACCTGGTCGAGCAGCCCGTCCGGTGCGGTGTCGACGCCCAGCGCGTCCACCGCCACCTGCGCCTCGTACCAGGAGCCGGTCCACCGCAGCCGGGCGCCCGCCTGCTGGACGCCGGGCACCTCGCCGGCCAGCGCCGCGTAGTCCGCCTCGGTGACGGCCCGCAGCTGCCGCCGGGCCGCGTCCCCCGGGGCGCGCCTGCGCACCTGCGCGAGCGGCTCGGGGTCGACGCCGCCGGTGGCGGGCAGCGGATTGCGCACCCGCACCGTGACCCCCGACACCCCGCACAGCTCGACGGTGTCGAGCGCCTCCGCCCCGACGTTGCCCGCCGACCCGTTCCCGAGCCGGTAGCGGATCCGCAGCGCGGACCCCGGCGCGGGCACGGCGCCGGCCCGGCCGTCGCCGAAGCGCAGCCCGAGCACGCCGTCGTCGTCGAGCTCGCCCACGAAGGCACGGTCGGCCGGCCCGCAGTCGAGCAGGTCGCGCCGGGGCAGCCAGGACCCGGCGTCGTCGCCGACCGCGGTGACCTCCACGGAGGGCAGCGCCTCCCGGGGATTGGGCGCCAGCGCCCGCGCGGCCGGTCCGCGCAAAACGGCGCGCGCCGGATCGAGCGCGCCGCTCTCGGCCTCGCCCCAGGTCTGCCCGATCTCCCAGCCCTCGTCACCGGCCCGCAGGACGTACCCGGCCCGGGCCCGGCAGGCGAGTTCGCCCAGCCGGGCGAGTTTGCGCGCCAGCAGCTCGTCGAAACGGGCCGCCAGGGTGCGCAGCGCGGCCACCGGGTCGGTCCCCATCGGCAGCCGGCGCAGTGCCGCCGCGCCGAAGACGGTCGTCAGCCAGGCGAGCGCCGCCCCGTCGGGACGCCGGCCCTCCTCGGCGGCGTGCAGCAGGGCCAGCAGCCGCTCCCGGGCCCGGCCGGCGACCCCGTCGAGCCGCCCGGCCTGCGCCCGCGCCACGTCCGCGGGCAGCGGGAAGGGCACCGTCCAACTGACCGGGATCGTCCCGCCGTCGCCCGGCACCCGCGGAGAGAACCGCTCCGGCAGCGGCGGGTACGCGGGCAGCAGCGCCTGGCCGCGGGTGTCGGCGCACCCGAAGTCCGGCGGGCACGGGCACCCGGGGACGCCCTCCGGCCGCTGGGGCCAGGTCGCCCGTTCCGGTTCCGCGCCGCACCACGTACGGCTCGCCCCGTGCTCGACGAGTACGGCATTGCCCCGGGCCACGGCGACCTCCAGCGGGGTGCACCGCGGCCCCCCGACGGCGCTGACCCGCAGCGGGAACCCGAGGGCATCCTCCGCGGCCCACTCCACCTCCAGCAGGTGCTGCCCGTACAGGCCGTCGACGGAGCGCCGGACCCCGACGAGCCGCACCGCCTGCCGGTGGCCGCGGTCGGCGTCGGCCGGCAGCCCGGTCGCCGCCCCGAGGACCTCCTCGAAGACGATGACGTCCCCCGGTTCGAGGCGGAGCCGGTGTTCGCCCTCGCCGTCCCGCAGCGCCGCGGCGGTCGCCCCGGCCGGCAGGGAGAACTCCGGCTCCCCCCAGGCCCACAGCGCGATCCGGCCGTGCGCCGGACGCACCGTGACCGGCTCGGCGCGCACCGGCTCGAAGACCTGCCCGCCGGCCCGGAAGCGGAAGGTCCCGGCGGGCAGGGTGACCTTCGAGTCCGCGGACAGGCAGACGAAGGCCCGCGCGGCGCAGCCGTCGTGCATCGGGTAGTCGACGAGCCGCACGTGGCGGCGCACCGACGTCCGCAGCCGGGCGGTGTCCAGGTAGGCCTCGGCGGCGACGGCGTCCTGCTCGCAGCTCAACTGGTCCCCGGCGTACGCGAGGAGCTCGACCAGCGTGATCATCAGGTCGGCGGCGTGCCGCTCGCCCCACTCGGGCATGGTCAGGCCGAGCCGTTCCAGCAGGACCCGGCGCAGACTGGCGTAGTCCTTGGCGAGGTAGTCCAGGACCGGCTCGGGGAACACCTCGGGCCCGCACGGTTCGGGCCGGCAGTCCACCAGCGCCGGGCAGTCCTGGCCGAACGTGAACTCGACGGACGCGAAGAACGGGTCGAAACCCGCCAGGGGCTCGGTGCCAGGCCGCCCGAACGGGTCGGTCCGTACCAGCCGCAGGCGGTAGGTGGAGATGTCGCCCGGACGGTCCACCTCCAGCCGCACCCGGCCGGGCAGCTCGGAGTCCGGATCGGCTTCGGGATCGGCTTCGGGACCGGGATCGGATTCGGCCGAGACCACCCGCAGGTCCCGGGCGACGACCCCGCCGTCGATGCGGAAGTTGGCCGGGACCAGTCCTTCGGGCACCGGACCGAAGAGCGTGACGGTGAGCCGGGTGCGGCCCTCGTCCACCGTCACGGCCTCGATCCCGCCCAGGCCGGCGGCGCGGGCGTCCCGTGCCCGTACGGCCAGCGTGCGCTCGCCGCTCACCTGATCACCCCGCTGTCGAAGGTTTCGGTCCGGACGCCGCCGGTGGCCAGGAGTACGTAACCGATCTCGATCCGCAGCGTGGAGTCCTCGGCCGTGACGGCGAGCGTCCTGACGGCGATGACATCGCCGAGCCAGCGGTGCAGTGCCCCCTGGACGGTCACCTGCAAGGCGGCCGCGAGGTCCGGGCTGTTCAGCTCGAAGACCAGGTCGAGCAGACCGCAGCCGAAGTCGGGCCGGTTGACCCGCTCGCCGGGGCTGGTGAAGAGGACCTGCTCGATCATGTCGCGCACGTGGTCCTCGTGGCCGGTGAGCCGCGTGCCCCCGGTGCGGGCGATCCCGAACGGGAAGTCGACGTCCAAGGCGCTCACCCCGCCGTCACACGGAGCTGGCCGGCCAGGACCATCGGAGTCGTCGGGGGCGGCCCGGCGCACACGCCGGAGCCGGGCACCGGACCGGTCGGCGGGAACTCCTGGACGAGCACCGGCTGCCCGCCGGCCAGCACCCGCGCCGCGAGTCCCGTCCAGAGCACCTTCGTACACGGAGGGGAACCGCTCACGCCCGGACAGCCGGTGACGACCAGCTGGTCCAGGGTGGTGGCCAGCGGCGCGCCGTCGGCCAGCACCCGGGTCTGGGCGGGAGTGTCCTGCACCTTGGCGAGGTGCCCGCAGGTGACCGCGGTCGCGGTCGTGACGACTACACCCGGCATCGCGCTCACCCCGGCAGCACGGTGAGCGCGCCGTTGCCGAGGTCGATCCCGGCCTGCGTCACCTTGATCGTCGGCCCGGCGGCGGAGGCGCCGATCTCGACCCCGCCCTCGTAGAGCCGGATGTACGGGCCCGCCGGGCCCTTCAGCTGCAGCAGGATGCCGCCGGCGGGCCCGCCGAGGTCGGAGATCAGCAGACAGCTCTGGGCGGGCGTCCCGATGACCACCTGAGGTACGCCGTCCGGCGCGGCCTGCGCCGCGGGCGGCACCTCCCCGGCCCCGCCGCGCCAGAAGCCGGTCCACACGGCCCGTTCGGGGTCGCCGTCCACGAACTGCACCCACACACCGGAGTCGACCAGCGGGACGATGTACATCCCGCTCGCCAGCCCGGCCAGCGGAGTCGCCGGGCTCGCCCAGATGCACGGGTCGTTGCCGAGCACGTCGCAGACCCTCACCAGGAGCCGTCCGGAGCGCAGTTGGTCCAGATTGGAGACCACGACCCCCTGGTACAGGCCGTGGTACTTCTTCGCATCCTTCGTCACGGGATCACCACCGGGGTCAGAGAGCCGAGGCCGTCGCGGGTGAGGGTGAAGCTCTGCTTGTACTCGCCGCGTCTGATGTCGTGCGTGACGCTCGAGACGTAGTACAGCCCGTCGTACGCGAGGCCCGCGCCGCGTACGCCCACCAGCCGCCGGGCGCGCAGCACGTGCCCGTAGCGCAGCACGTCGAGCTTCCCGGTCCCGCGGATCGCGTCGGCCGAAGCCGAGGTGCGGCTCAGTCCCAGCAGCAGCGCCTCGGCCACCGACCGGTCGCTGAGGTCCGGCACCGGCTCTTGCTTGAGCGTCACCGACGGGCGCGCCGCGAGCGGGGGGTGCAGCAGGCTGATGTCGGGGACCGGCAGGGTGATCTGCACTTTGCTCGTGGGCTCCGTGAGGGCGACGGTGTACTGGGTGCGGGAGAGCCCGTCGTACGTGAACGACAGGGTCTCGGCGGTGGCCGCGGCCCCCGCCCCGAGCGTCAGCGCCGGCTGGACGAGCCCGGCGCGGACCTCGGGGCCCCAGTAGGCGAGGCTGGTCCCCGGGACCGGGCCGGGCTCCAGGAAGAACACGTAGCCGACCTCGGAGGCCATGGCCTTGAGGTACTCCAGGTCGGTGCCCGCCTGGATCGGGATGTGCACCAGCGGGTTCGGCACGTCGGTGAACACGGGCGGCACCGCCACCGGGGTGATCCCGTACATGGCGTACTTGGCGCAGATCGCCATGACCCGTGCCTGGTGCGGCAGTCCGGGGAAGCACTCCCGCTCGTGGCGCATGTCCATCAGGACGGACAGGTCCTCGCCGGTGATCGTCAGCACCGAGCCGCCGGGCTCCGCGCTCGGCGACAGCTCCTGCTGGGTGATGACCCCGTCCGCGAGGACGGTCGGGGTGCCGGTGACGACGGCGACCAGGACCACCCGGATGCCGGGGTCGAAGAAGCCCAGCGGCAGCAGCGACTGCTGGATCACCGAGCGGGCGCTCACGGCGAAGGTCAGCTGGAAGCCGCTCGCCTGCCCCGACGAGGTGGTGACCCGGACCGACTGGAGGGCGTCGGTCAGCGGGGCGGGCACCGGGACGGCGAGCATCGGCCCCATCAGGAGCATCAGTTGGAGACCGCTAGCCACCGAGACCCCCGCCCGCGTCGAGCACGCTCGCGCCCTGCGGCATCCCGGCGGGCAGGGTGATCCGCAGCCGCCGGCCCGGGACGGCCGTCAGCGACTCGGGGGCCAGGACCCGGTGTGCGTCGGCGATCCGCCACGCCTGCTCGGGATCGCCGAGCTCCCGGGCGGCGATGTGGTCCAGGCGCTCGCCCGCCGCGACGGCGTGCGTGGTGAGCGTGGTCAGGGTGTCCGGGTCCGGCGGGAACCGGCGCCGGACGTAGGTGACGGTCCGGCCGCCCGGGAGCGTGTGCTCGGCGGTCGGGACGTTCTGGTAGCGGCTCGTGGCAGAGAACACGCGGGCTCCTTCACAGACTCGTCAGGCCGAGATCGGACGGGGTGCGGGTGACCTGGCCGGCGAACCGCTCGCGGGCCTGGTGGTGTTGGAGGTAGAGCAGCCCGCCCTTGTGACGGAAGCCGAGGTCGTCGACGGTCAACACCCGTGCGCCGATCGAGACCTTGGCCCGGATCGGGTTCAGCGCCGTGTCGAAGGCCTCCTCGGCCACCGTGAACTCCGTGATCCGCACCGGCAGCACCCGGCTGCGCCCGAGCACGAGCACCGTCAACGGGGCCTCGACCGGAGCCACCTCGATCATGCCGAAGCCGGCCATCCGGTCCTCGGCGAGGAGCTGCGCGACGCTCGGGTAGAAGCCGCTCTCCAGGGCCGCCAGTACGGGGAGCAGCCCGCTCTGCGCCTCCACCGGGTGCGCGTCGGGATCGTCGAGCTGCTCGGTGGCGTCGAACTCCGCCTCGAACTTGTACGTCTCGTGCGGCGGCCCCTTGAGCCGCTGGGCCTCCAGCCGGTCCCCGGGCTCCGGGCCGATGCCCTGCGGCTGGACCGTGCGGGTCAGGGAGTCGGGGTTGAACTGGAACGGAACCGTCCGCAGCGGGCGGCCCGTGTCCGGGTCGAGCAGCACGAAGCCGCCGCGCACCACCCGGGGCGCTCCGGGGAATCCGGTCATGCCCGCCCCCGCCCCGCGCCCGGCGCGAGTACGGCGTGCAGCGACCGGGCGACCGCCCTGCCGAACACCTCCGCCCCGCCGGGTCCCTCGGGCCGCGACAGGGGGACGACGACCGAGCGGGCCGTGCGCGGGACCCACGGCCCCGCCGCGCGGGCGGCTGCGAACAGCGTGGCGAGTTCGCCGCGGAGCGCGGCCCGAAAGGCCTCGTCCTGGTGCGCAGGGAGCCGCTCCCCGAAGTCCCTGCCGTCCACCACCAGCCGTTCGATGTGCACTACCACCCTCATGACGGCACCTCACTGTGCGGATCGGCGGGCCGCGACCAGGCGAAGTCCCGCTCGCGCACCGGCTGCTGGAGCTTGCGGAACTCCTCCCGGGCCGCCTGGAGCACGAGCGGCATGGTGATTGCGCCCCCGTCCGCCGCGGCGAGGAAGGCGGAGTTGACCGCGATGTTGCGGGCCATGGCCCCGCTCACGTCGAGCCGCGCGAGCCGGTCGTAGTCCAGCTCGTGGCGGCCCGGCGCGTGCTCCGGGAACGCCTTGCGCCAGATCTCCCGGCGCTGCGCGACGTCCGGGAACGGGAACTCGACGACGAACCGAAGCCGGCGGACGAGGGCGGCATCCAGCGTCGAGCGCATGTTGGTCGCCATGATCGCCAACCCGCGGTAGGACTCCATGCGTTGGAGCAGGTAGTCGATCTGCACGTTCGCGTACCGGTCGTGGGCGTCCTTGACCTCGCTGCGCTTGCCGAGCAGCGCCTCGGCCTCGTCCATGAACAGCACGGCGCCGCCCGCCTCGGCCGCGTCGAAGAGCCGGCGCAGGTTCTTCTCGGTCTCGCCGATGTACTTGCTCATCACGGCGGACAGGTCCGTGCGGTACAGGTCCAGGCCCAGCTCCCGGGCCAGCACCTCGGCCGCCATCGTCTTGCCCGTCCCGCTCGGCCCGGCGAACAGCGCCGTCACCCCGAGCCCGCGGGTCAGCCGCTCTCCGAAACCCCACGTGTCGTAGACCGTCTCCTGCCGGACCACCTGGTCGGCGATCTGCCGCATCAGGACTTCGGCGTGCGCGGGCAGCACGATGTCCTCCCAGCCGACCTCGGGGCGCAGCCGCTGGGCCAGGCCGTCGAGCCGCGGCCGGGTGCGCGCCAGGCACGCCTCCCACACCCGGTCCGGCCCGCTCGCCTCGGCCACCTCCGCGATCGCGGGCACGTCCAGCGCGAACTGCCGCGCGAGCAGGTCGACATGGACGGAGCCCGCCGCCGGACCGAGCGCCTCGCGCCAGGCCGCGGCCCGCTCGCGCGGGGTGGGCGGCGCGACGTCGACGACCACGGCGCTGCGCCCGAGGTCGGGGCTCGCGTCGCGGGAGCCGACGAACACCGGCGCGCCCATCCGCGCGAGGAACCGCCCGAGGGCGCAGGGGTCGTACCCGCCGTGCGCGTCGTCGTCCGCGTCGACGTACAGGGCTACGGGCATCAGCCCGGCCTCCCGCTCCCACAGCCGGGCCAGCCGGTCGGCGTCCGCCGCCCGCTCGGGCAGCAGCGCGACCGGCAGCCGGTAGGCGGTCAGCCCGAACGAGGCCGCCGCGCGGGCCGCGACGAGCCGTTTGCTGCCCGGCTGCGCCCCGACGAGGTGGACGACGGGCGCCGGGGAGCGTTCCCAGGCTGCCGCGCACCGGGCGACGGCGGCCTGCTGGGAGGCGGGCAGCGCCGCGTGCACGGCGGGCCGCAGCCGGGTGACGAGGACGGTGAGCCGCTCGTCGAGGTGGTCGAGTCCCTTGACGTAGTCGACGATCCGCTCGTCGGCGCGGACCGGACTGGTCACCAGCGCGGAGCCGGCGGCATGACTGATCTCGACGAGCCGCCAGAACCGCAGCGGACCGTGCGAAGAGATCGCCTCCCACGAGGGAACGGGCAGCACGGCGAGGGCCAGCCCGAAGGTGGGGAAGGCCATCGCCTCACTGCCGTGCGCGGCCGCGAACAGCGCCCCCATGGCCGGCGCCAACTCCTCGGCCAGGCACATGAGCAGGACGTCGCGCTCGAACCGGCTCAGGCCGAGCTGCCGGGCGAGCGCCACCAGGGGCGGCGGTGGCACGGCCGCCTCGGCTTCCGCGATCCGGGCCGCGGCGGCCGCGAGGTCGTCGGCGGTGGGCGTGTCCGCCCCGGACCGGGCGCGGTCGGCCGGGCTCGCGGCCACCGCGGCCGGCGCCACGTGGTGCCTGCGCCCCCACGGCAGCGGCGGGCGCCCCTCGGCCTCCGGGCGGGCGGGAGCGGGCACGGGGTCGGATACGGGTTTGGGCGTGGGCCCGGGGAGGGCCGGGCGCTCCGGCCCGGGCAGCCCCTCGGCGTGCCGGCGCAGCACGAGGCGCAGCCAGTCCAGGGAGGCGCTGAGGAACCGCGCGTTGTCGCCGTCGGTAGCGTGCATCAGATCACCGTCAGCCGCTGGGCCGGGTCGTACACGGGCGGGTTCGCCGTGCGGTCGAGGACGAGGAGGCTGTCGACTCCGTCCACCCGCAGACGCATGAGGTGTTCGCCGGGACGGGCCCCCTCGACCGTGAACCGCGCGGTGTCCCCGGTGGCATCGTCGGCGGCGTGCGCGTTCCCGCCGAGCAGCAGGGAGATCCGCTGCCCGTCGGCGAAGGGCGGCTCGGCGCGTACGACGACCTCGGCGTCCCCTTGGGTGTCGCGCACGACGGTGGCGGGCATCAGGCTGGTGATCCGCGGGGCGAGGGCGAGGTACCAGGGCCCGACGGGCAGTTCGGCGGGCGGGGACCCGGACAGCAGGGTCACCGCGCAGATGCCCGCGGGCAGCCCCGCCGGCAGGGTGAGGTCCGGCGCCTGCGAGGTGCTCACCGGAACGTCCACGGACCCGGCGGAGGTCAGGTGGGCGAGCCGGACGGCGCTCACCCCGGACAGGTTCGCGCCGTACAGCTCCACGGAGTCCCCGACCCGGGCGGCGCTCTGGCCGCCGGGGTAGCGCACGCCGTCGATCCTCGGCGTCGTCGACCGGACGTCGGCCGCGGGCCCGGGGGCGCGGCCGTCGGTACCGCGGGTGAGCACCGGCGCGGGCGTGCGCGCCGGACGCTTGGAGTCGATGAGGACGGCCCGTACCTCGAAGGCCGTGGTCAGCCGGTAGGGCGTCTGGAAGACGCTCCACAGGGAGTAGATGTCCTTCTCCTCGAAGGCGTGCCAGGTGATCCGGACGCTGTCCACCTGCCGGGCGATGTCGCTGTAGGGGGCGGTCTGGGCCAGGTCGGCCCGGGTCAGCACGGGCCGGGTGTGCAGTGCCTGGAGCGCCCCGCCGAGCAGCCGGTGCGCCACCAGGTCGTTGTGGTCCGGTACGTACGGCGTGAGGAGGTAGCGCAGTACGAGGGGCAGCGCCGGCTCCGCGCTCTCGCCGGGCAGCTGTTGCTGCGGCGGCTCGTTGCGCAGCTCGGCGGCCATCCCGGTCTGGTAGAGGAACAGGTTGACCAGGGCCTCCTGCGCGGTCGGGTTGACCTGGTCCGGCGGGCGGACCACCGCGGTCGCCCCGGCCAGGACGGTCCTGATGCCGTCCTGGACCAGTGCCCGCAGCGTCTCGGTCACCGCCTCGATGGCCCGTGCGTCGCTCATCGGGCACCCCCCGAGCGCCGGCGCAGATACTCCTCGAGCGGTACGGCGGGCTGGCGCGGCTGCCTGCGGGCGGTGGCGGCCTCGGCGGCCGCGGCGGTGCGCGGCGGATTGGAGCGGATCTCCAGGCGGCCGATGGTGATGTGAACGGTCGTCTCCTCGGGCGCCGGTGCGGCGGCGGGCCGGCGCGTCCGCTCCGGCCGGGCGGCCCGCGCCTCCACGGGCTGCTGCGGCGACCACACCGGCCGAGCTCCGCTTCCACGACATCCCCGGCTCCGGCGGCATCACCCTCAAGGGCAACGTCT
>NZ_JBHWVM010000110.1:1469-21957 GCF_042736805.1 Streptomyces sp. NPDC060031 | reverse complement strand
GCTGCGGGGGCGGCGGCTACGCCTCGTACGGGCGGGCCGGCCACGGCGCCAGGGCCGGGCGCAGGGTGTCCGCGCCGCCGGAGGCGAGGGCGGCGGACAGTGCCAGGACGCCCGTCACCAGCCCCGGGTTGCCGAGCTCGCCCGCGAGGACCCCTCGTACCAACTCCTCCAGCGGAACCCTGGCGATCTCCATGTCCGCCTCCTCGTCGGAGACCTGGTACCGCTCCCCCTCCGCCTCCGCGAGGTCCCGCGCCAAGAAGACCCGGATGGCCTCGTCCGATCCGCCCGGCGAGGCGAAGAAGTCCACCAGCACCCGCCAGTCCTCCGCCTTGACGTACGCCTCCTCGTACAGCTCCCGCTGCGCCGCGTGCAGCGGGTTCTCCCCCGGTACGTCGAGCAGCCCGGCCGGCAGCTCCCACAGCCGGTGCCGCACGGGGTGCCTGAACTGGCTCAGCACCAGCACCCGCTGCTGCTCGTCGAGGGCGAGCACGCACACCGACCCCGGGTGCGCCTGGTAGTCGCGCCGCACCACGGAACGGTCCGGCATCCGCACCTGGTCCGAGCGGACCGCCGTCTTCGCACCCTGGAACGGGGTCCGCGACGCGACGATCTCCCACGACTCCGGTGCGTCCACGATGCGGTTGCCGTCGCCGTCGCCGCTGCGGTTGTCGTTGTCGTTGTCGTTGCCCAAGGCCATGGCCTGTACCTTCCCGAAAACACAAGACAGCCGGGGCACGATCCGTGCCCCGGCTGCCTACGTTATGCGGTCAAGCGCAGCTCAGGCGCTCACTTGGCGGCCTGCTGCCGCTCCACGGCCGCCTTGACCAGCCCGGCGAACAGCGGGTGCGGGCGCGTCGGGCGCGAGCGCAGCTCCGGGTGGGCCTGGGTGGCCACCAGGTAGGGGTGCACCTCGCGCGGGTACTCGACGTACTCGACCAGCTTGTTGTCCGGGGAGGTTCCGGAGAAGACGAGGCCCGCCTTCTTCTCCAGCTCGCCGCGGTAGGCGTTGTTGACCTCGTAGCGGTGGCGGTGGCGCTCGTCCACGTACGCCTGGTCGCCGTAGACCTCGCGCACGATCGAGCCCTCGGCGAGCTTCGCCGGGTACATGCCCAGACGCATGGTGCCGCCCAGGTCGCCCGCGCCCTCGACGAAGGCCAGCTGCTCCTCCATCGTGGAGATCACCGGGTGCGGGGTGGAGGCGTCGAACTCGGTGGAGTTCGCGTCCTCGATGCCCGCGAGGTTGCGCGCGGCCTCGATGACCACGCACTGCAGGCCCAGGCACAGGCCGAGCAGCGGGATCTTGTTCTCGCGGGCGTAGGTGATGGCGCCCACCTTGCCGTTGACACCGCGGTCGCCGAAGCCGCCGGGCACGCAGATCGCGTCCACGTCGGCCAGCTGTGCGGCGGCGCCGGCCGGGGTCTTGCAGTCGTCGGAGGCGACCCACTTGATCTGCACGCGGGCCTTGTTGGCGAAACCGCCGGCGCGCAGCGCCTCGGTCACCGACAGGTAGGCGTCGGGCAGGTCGATGTACTTGCCGACGAGCGCGACCTTGACCTCGTGGTCGGGGTTGTGGACCCGGTCCAGCAGGTCCTCCCAGACCGTCCAGTCCACGTCGCGGAAGGGCAGGTCGAGCTTGCGCACGACGTACGCGTCCAGACCCTCGGTGTGCAGCACCTTCGGGATGTCGTAGATCGACTTGGCGTCGATCGCCGCCACCACGGCCGCCTCGTCCACGTCGCACATCAGCGAGATCTTGCGCTTGATGGAGGTGGGGACGTCACGGTCGGCGCGCAGCACGATCGCGTCGGGCTGGATGCCGATGTTGCGCAGGGCCGCGACCGAGTGCTGGGTCGGCTTGGTCTTCAGCTCGCCGGAGGGGCCGATGTAGGGCAGCAGCGAGATGTGCACGACGAAGACGTTGTCGCGGCCGACCTCGTGGCGGACCTGGCGGACGGTCTCCAGGAACGGCAGCGACTCGATGTCGCCGACCGTGCCGCCGACCTCGGTGATGACGACGTCGACGTCCTCGGTCGCCATGCGGCGGATGCGGTGCTTGATCTCGTTGGTGATGTGCGGGATGACCTGCACGGTGTCACCGAGGTACTCGCCGCGCCGCTCCTTGGCGATGACCTGCGAGTAGACCTGGCCGGTGGTGACGTTGGCCGAGCCGTCGAGGTCGACGTCGAGGAAGCGCTCGTAGTGGCCGATGTCCAGGTCGGTCTCGGCGCCGTCGTTGGTGACGAACACCTCGCCGTGCTGGAAGGGGTTCATCGTGCCGGGGTCGACGTTCAGGTACGGGTCGAGCTTCTGCATCGTGACCCGAAGACCGCGCGCCTTCAGCAGCGCACCCAGGCTGGAGGCCGTCAGGCCCTTGCCGAGGGAGGAAGCGACACCCCCGGTGACGAAGATGTGCTTGGTCGTCATGGATTTGGGCGGCATCGCCAAGAGGGGGCTCCCGTGGTCGCGAGGTGAGGTGCGTCCGGCGCCGGCCACCGTCGATCCGAAGGTCTCTGGGGGCGCCGAAGCTGCGGTTTCGGGGCTCCTGATTCGCACAGGCAGACCACCGGTCCACGGGGTACCAGCCTATCAGCGCCCGGGACGGTCCGCCTCCGGCCACGCGGCGCGACCGGCTCGGGGAAGCCCGGCGCGACCGGCTCCCCACCCGCCCCGCGGGTATCTTGCCTGCTCACCCGTTTAGCCGAGCGCCATTGTTCCAAGACTTAAGGAGATCACTAGGGTGCCGTCATATCCTGCTCGGATATCGCTCACATCACCGCCGAGCAGTCCGGTAGACGGCGTAACCCGCCGGTTGGCGGAATCATGGGCTCAGTGCGGGGATCCACACACCACAGGAGACCGCGCAACCGCGCAATGCAAGCGCCCTTCGGGGCGGACGTGGCTGTTCGACTGGAGATGCAACGTGTCCGGGCGCATCGAGGATTACGCACTGATCGGGGACATGCAGACCGCGGCTTTGGTCTGCCGGGACGGGGCGGTGGACTGGCTGTGCCTGCCACGTTTCGACTCCCATGCCGTCTTCGCGAGCATTCTCGGCACCGAGGATCACGGGTTCTGGCGGATCGGCCCGGCGTTCCCGGCCGGCGCCGAGGCCCCGCGAGCCGACCGCCGCCGCTACCGCGGTGATTCGCTGGTGCTGGAGTCGGAGTGGGACACACCGCGCGGGACCGTGCGTGTGATCGACTTCATGCCGCCCCGCGAAGATCACGCCCCGCAGCTCATCCGCATCGTGGAGGGCGTCTCCGGACGCGTCCGGATGCGCTCCGCGCTGCGCATGCGGTTCAGCTACGGGCGGGTCGTGCCCTGGGTGCACAAGGTCGACGGGCGCACCGTCGCCGTGGCCGGCCCCGACTCGGTGTGGCTGGACACCGAGGCGCAGACGTACGGCAAGGACCTGACGACCTACTCCGACTTCACCGTCGGCCCCGGCGACCGGATGGCGTTCTGCATCAGCTGGCAGCCCTCGCACAAGGAACCGCCGCAGCCGCCGGAGGCCGAGGAGGCCCTGGAGGCCACCACCGACTTCTGGCGCGAGTGGGTCGAGCAGTGCACCTACCACGGCCCGTACCGGGAAGCGGTGGTCCGCTCCCTGATCACCCTCAAGGCCCTCACGTACGGCCCCACGGGCGGGATCGTCGCCGCGCCGACCACCTCCCTCCCGGAGGAGATCGGCGGCGTGCGGAACTGGGACTACCGCTACACCTGGCTGCGCGACGCCGCCATCACCCTGTCCTCGCTGCTGCGCACCGGGTACCGGGAGGAGGCCCGCGCCTGGCGCGAGTGGCTGCTGCGCGCGGTGGCCGGAGACCCGGAGAACCTGCAGATCATGTACGGGATCGCGGGCGAGCGGGAGCTCGGCGAGACCGAGCTGGACTGGCTGCCCGGGTACGAGAACTCGCGTCCGGTCCGCGTCGGCAACGGCGCCGCCGGCCAGCTCCAGCTCGACGTGTACGGCGAGGTCACCGAGGCCCTGCACCTGGGCCACATGACGGGCCTGGCGCGCAGCGACTACGCCTCGCTGCTCCAGCTCAAGCTGATCCGCTACCTGGAGACCCACTGGGACCAGCCGGACGAGGGCATCTGGGAGGTGCGCGGCCCGCGCCGCCACTTCGTGCACTCGAAGGTGATGGCCTGGGTGGCGGTGGACCGCACGATCAAGCTGATCGAGAGCGGGGACGCGGACGGCCCGCTGGAGCGGTGGCGCGAACTGCGCGACGAGATCCACCAGGACGTGTGCGAGAAGGGCTACGACAAGGAGCGCAACACCTTCACCCAGTCCTACGGGTCGCGGGAGCTGGACGCCTCGCTGCTGCTGATCCCGCAGATGGGCTTCCTGCCGCCGGACGACAAGCGGGTGATCGGCACCATCGAGGCGATCCAGCGCGAGCTGTCGACCCCCGACGGGTTCATCCTGCGCTACCCGACGGCGGGCGAGGAGGCCGGTGTGGACGGCCTGGAGGGCGACGAAGGGGCCTTCCTGGCGTGCTCGTTCTGGATGGCCGACGACCTGGCGATGATCGGCCGCGTCGACGAGGCGCGCCGCCTCTTCGAGAAGCTGCTGTCCCTGCGCAACGACCTGGGGCTGCTGGCCGAGGAGTGGGACCCCAAGCTCCAGCGGCAGGTCGGCAACTTCCCGCAGGCCTTCAGCCACGTTCCGCTGATCGACACGGCCCTGCGGCTCACGGCGAGCGGGGCGTACGGAGGCTGACGCGGTCGGCGGGCCCGGGCCGCCGGGTCCGCCTACATTGGAAGGGTCCTATGCCCCTCTCGGAAGGGAGGGTGGCCATGGCGCCCCTCTCGAAGGCGGGCACGGCCCTTGCCGCGCTCCGTGAGGATCTGACCGGCGAGGTCTTCGCCCCGGAGGATCCGGGATACGACGCGGCACGCACGGTCTTCAACGCGATGATCGACCGCAAGCCCGCCGTCATCACCCGGTGCGAGAGCGAGGCGGACGTCATCACCGCCGTCCGCTTCGCCCGCGACCTGGACCTGCCGGTCGCGGTACGCGGCGGCGGGCACAGCGTCGCCGGGATGTCCCTCAACGACGGCGGCGTGGTCGTCGACATGCGCCGGATGCACGAGGTGACGGTGCACCCCGGGGCGAAGGCCGTACGGATCGCCGGCGGCGCGGTGATGAGCCACCTGGACCGCGCCTGCCAGCCGTACGACCTGGCGACCACCGGCGGCCGGGTCTCCACCACCGGCGTCGCGGGATTCGTCCTCGGCGGCGGATCCGGCTGGCTGGACCGCAAGTTCGGGCTGGCCGTGGACAACCTGCTCGGCGTCGACCTGGTCACCGCCGACGGCAGCACGCTCACCGCGACCGCCGAGGACCACCCCGAACTGTTCTGGGCCCTGCACGGCGGCGGCGGGAACTTCGGCGTCGCGACCTCGCTGACGCTGCGCCTGCACGAGCTGGCGGAGTTCTCCTTCTGCCTCCTGCTCTACCCCCCGGAGGCCGGGCCGCAGGTGCTGCGCGGCTACCGGGAGCTCATCGAGAGCGGTCCGGTCGAGGCGGCCGGCGGCGTGATCTACCTGACCGCCCCGCCGGAGCCCTTCGTACCGCCCCACCTGGTCGGGACGCTGATGACGGCCGCGCTGGTGACGTACGCGGGCGGCGAGGAGGACCTGCGCACACTCGTCGGGCCGCTGCTGGCGCTGCCGCACGAGGCGGAGGTGCTCGGCGCGATCCCTTACCCGGACTTCCAGTGCATGCTGGACGACCCGCCGGGGCTGCGGAACTACTGGTCCGCGGAGTACCTGACCGGGCTGCCCGACGAACTGGTGGAGGTGTTCTGCGCCCGCGCCACCACCATGCCGGTGCCGACCGGGACGCAGCACGCGATGTTCCCGCTGGGCGGGGCCATCGCGCAGGGGCCCGCCCAGTTCCCGGTTCCGTACCGGGACGCGCCGTGGGCGGTGCACCCCTTCGGCATGTGGGAGGACCCGGCCGACGACGAGCGGTGCCGGCAGTGGGTCAAGGACGTCCGGGCCGACGTGCGGCCGTGGAGCACGGGGTCGGTCTACCTCAACTTCACCGGCGACGAGGGCCCCGAGCGCGTGGTGGCCGGGCTCGGCGAGGAGAACCTGCACCGGCTGGGCGCGGTGAAACGGGAGTACGACCCGGACAACGTCTTCCGCTTCAACCACAACATCAAGCCCACCTGACCCCCTGATAGCGTCCGCAATATGGACGAGCAGGGCGGACAGGGCGGCATCACGGTTCAGCGGGCACTGGAGCTGCCGGGACTGCGCAGCGGGCTGCCGGAGGTGGTGGCCTGCGCCGACCGGCTGGGCCGCACGGTGCGCTGGGTGCACGCGGGCGAGGTCCCCAACATCGCGTCCCTCCTCAAGGGCGGCGAACTGCTGCTGACCACCGGGCTCGGCCTCGGCACCCGGCCCGCCGAGCAGCGCGCCTTCGTGCGCCGGCTCGCGGACCGGGGCATCGCCGCGCTCGTGGTCGAACTGGGCCCGCGCTTCACCCGCCTGCCCGCCACGATCGTGGAGACGGCCCGCGCGGCCGGGCTGCCGCTGGTCCAACTGCACCGGGAGGTCCCCTTCGTCGCCGTCACCGAAGAGGTCCACACCGAGATCGTCAACGGGCACTACGCCCTGCTCCAGCGCGCCGAGGAGGTCCACCGGCGGTGTACGCAGGCCCTGCTGGGCGGCGGCGGCATCCCGCAAGTACTGCGGATCCTGGCGGATTTCACGGCGAACCCGGTGTTCCTGGAGACCCCGGACGGGCAGCTGCTGTACGCGGCCGGGCCGGTCTCCGGGGAGGCGGCCGCGGACCCGCTCCAGGTCTGGGAGGGCCTGCGCGGCCAGCGCGAGGCGGAGCCGTCGGCCAACGTGGTGGTGATCGACGTCCCCGGCGGCGGCCACGGCACGGGCTCGGTCCGCGCCCGCGTGGTGCTGCTCGGTGTCTCCGCTCCGCTGCTGCCGGTGCACCGCATGGCGGCCGAGCGGACGGCGGGGGTGCTGGCGGTGGTGATGATGCAGGCCCGCCAGGAGGAGGAGCTGGCGGCGCGCGGCCGCGGCGACTTCCTCACCGACCTGGCGGAGGGCCGCATCTCGGCCGAGGACGCGCCGGCGCAGGCGCGGGTGCTCGGTTTCAAGCCGGGCGCCGGGCCGCTGCTGCCGGTGGTCATGCGGCTGTCCTCGGACCTGGGCCCGTCGGGGAACTGGGCGGTCCTGGCCCGTGCGGTGCTGGAGGAACTGTCCGCGGTCGGCGTACCGGTCCTGCTGGGGGTCCGGCCGGTGGAGGGCCGGGTCCCGCTGCTGGTGTCCCTCCGTGCGGAATCCGAGCGCACGGCGGTGGCGGACCGCGTCGCGGTGGCGCTGCGGGCCGGCGTCGAACGGGCCGGCCTGGACCGGGCCGCCGCGCCGCCGGCGGTGGTCGTCGGAGTCGCGGGCGGCTGGACGGCCGCGTCCGCGGGCCTGCGCCACGCGGCGGAGACCGCCACGGCCGCGCACGGCCTCCCGGCCCGCCCCTGGTACGACGCCCGCCGCCTGGACATCGACCTCCTCCTGTGGCGCCTGCGCGAACACCCCGACCTGGCGGCCTTCGTGGACCGCGCGATCGGCGCGCTGCGGGTGCACGACACGACCTCGCGCCCGCCGCTGCTGCCGACCCTGGAGACGTACCTGGCCCATGCGGGCCGCAAGGCTGAGACGGCCCGCGAGCTCCACCTCAACCGCCAGACCCTGTACAACCGCCTGGCCCGCATCTCGGAACTCCTGGGCACGGACCTGGACGACCCGGAAACGGTCCTCTCCCTGAGCCTGGCCCTCCGCGCCCGCCGCCACACTCCTTCTTGACGCCAAGAGGCGGGAGGCGGCATCAGCCAAAAAGATGGCCCCGCCGGCGTTTGAGGCGCGGGGTCCGGGGCGGAGCCCCGGCAGCGGCGCCGCAGACGCACACCCGCCGCACCCCCGCCGGAGGCTATCGGCGGGGGCGGTCCATCAGCTCGTCGTACACCGACAGGACCTGCGCCACCGTGTCGTCCTCGGACGGCCACGTCGCCGCCTGGGCCCGCCCCGCCGCGGTCAGCGCGGCCCGCCGCCCCGGATCCGCGAGCAGCCCGGACACGGCCTCGGCCAGCGCGCCCGGATCCCCGTACGGGACCAGCACGGCCGCGTCCCCGACCAGCTCCGGTACGCCCCCGACCCGCGTGGCCACCAGGGCCACCCCGGCCCGCAGTGCCTCCTGCGCCAGCAGCGACCGCGCCTCCCACCGGCTCGGCAGCACCGCGACGTCCGCCGCCGCGAGCAACTGCGCCACGTCCCGGCGCCGCCCCAGCAGCCGCACCGGCAGGGCCTCGGCCTCGATCCGCCGCGTCAGGTCGGCCCGCATCGGGCCCTCCCCCGCGATCACGAGCAGCGGCACCGGATCCAGCGCCCGCCACGCCCGTGCCGCGTCCAGCAGTACGGAGTACCCCCGCCCCGGCACCAGGCTGCCGACCGCGATCAGCAACGGCCGTTCCGTCGAGCCCAGTTCCGCCCGAGCCTTGCCCGGATCCGTGCGCGGGGCGGCAGCGGCCGCGCCGGCCGGCAGCGCCGTCGGGGCCAGCCGCGCGTCCCGCGCCCCGCGCAGCCGCGCCAGGTCCACCTGGTCCGACGAGGACCCCAGCACCACCACGGCCGCCCGGGCCACGTGCCGCTCCAGCAGCCGGCTCAGCCGCCCTGCCGTACCCGCGGCCGCGGCGCCGCCGCCGTGCCAGGTCACCACCAGCGGTACCCGGCGCCCGCTCAGCGCCAGCGCCGCCCGCATCCCGGCCCGTACCCCGTGCGCGTGCACCACGTCGGCTCCGGCGCACGCGACCCGCAGCGCGCTCACGGCGTCGGGCAGGAAGTGCGCCCCGGCGCCGGTGAAGTCGTACTCCCCCTCGGCCTCGACGGGGGCGCACACGGTGACACGTACGCCCCGGGCGGCGAGCCCGGTCGCGAGGGAGCGCACGTGCGCACTGCTGCCCGCGCCCGCACCGCCCAGGACCTGGACGGTACGAAGCGGTGGCCGCCCGTACGACTGCGCGGGGACCGGGACCGGGGAGCTGCTCACGGGCCGAAGCTCCAGGGTGAGGGAGTCAGAGACGTGGCCAAGGATGCCAGTCCGCACGCGCGTTCCGGGACCATACGGGTGCGGATCCCATGCGAGATACCGCTCAGCACCACCGAGCCTCACTCACACGGGCTATCCGCACGTCACCCTGACGCCTGGTCGGGGACCGTCAGATCACGCGTCCGCCCGCGCCGCCGCGAGGAGTTCCTCCGCGTGGGCCCGGGCGGAGACCGAGTCCTCCTGGCCCGCCAGCATGCGCGACAGCTCGCGGACCCGGGCCTCGCCCTCCAGGACGGTGACGCCGCTGCGCGTCACGGAGCCGTCGTTGGTCTTCTCCACCAGCAGCTGCCGGTCGGCGAAGGCGGCCACCTGCGGCAGGTGCGTGACGACCACGACCTGCGCCGACTTGGCCAGCTTCGCCAGCCGCCGGCCCACCTCGACCGCCGCCTTGCCGCCGACGCCCGCGTCGACCTCGTCGAAGAGGTACGTCGGCACCGGATCGGAGCCGGCGAAGACGACCTCCACGGCCAGCATCACGCGGGAGAGCTCACCGCCCGACGCGCCCTTGGCGATCGGCCGGGGCTGCGCGCCGGGGTGCGGGGCCAGGAGCAGCTCCACCTCGTCCGTGCCCGAGGGCCCGTACGCGACGGGGCGGCCGTCCACCTCCACCCCTTCGGGGTCCTCCGCCTGGCGGATGTCGATGCTCACCCGGGCGTGCGGCATCGCCAGCGAGGCCAGCTCCTGCGTCACCGCCGACGCGAAGCGGGTCGCCGCCTCGCCCCGCGCATCGGTCAACGCCTGGGCCAGCAGTGAGAGTTCCTCCCGCAGTCCGTCCCGTTCGGCGGTGAGCTCCGCGATCCGCTCGTCGTCGCCGTCCAGCTCCAGCAGCCGCGCCGAGCCGCGCTCGGCCCACGCCAGCACCGAGTCCACCGTGTTCTGGCCGTCCCCGTACTTGCGGGTGAGCTGGATCAGGGCCGCCCGGCGCTCCTCGACCGCCGCGAGCCGCAGCGGGTCGGCGTCCAGGTCGTCGGCGTACCCGGCCAGCTCCCCGGCCACGTCGGCGAGCAGGATCCCCAGCTCGCCGATCCGCTCGGCGAGCGCGCCGAGCGCCGGGTCGTGGGAGCGTACGGATTCCAGTGCCCGGTGCGCGCCCGCGACGAGGGTGTTCGCATCGACGCCCTCCGGGTCCTCGGGGTTGCCGGCCAGCGCGGCGTGCGCGATCTGCGCCGCCGAGGCCAGCGACTCGGCGTGGCCCAGGCGCTCCGCCTCCGCCGCGAGCTCGGTGTCCTCGCCGGTCACCGGTTCCACGGCCGCGATCTCGTCCAGCCCGAAGCGCAGCAGGTCCGCCTCCTGGGCCCGCTCCCGGGCCCGGGTGGTGATCTCCTCCAGCTCCACGGCGACCGAGCGCAGCCGCCGGTAGGCGGAGGCGTACTTCTCCAGCGGGACGGCGACCGCGTCCCCGGCGTACCGGTCGAGCGCCTGGCGCTGCCGGGCCGGGCGCAGCAGGCCCTGCTGGTCGGTCTGCCCGTGGACGGCCACGAGGTCGTCGGCGAGTTCCGCGAGCAGGCCGACGGGTACGGAGCGGCCGCCGACGTGCGCCCGCGAGCGCCCCTCGGCGGACACGGTCCGGCTGATCAGCAGGGCGCCGTCGTCGAGCTCGGCCCCGGCCTCCTCGGCCCGTACCGCCGCGGGCGCGTCGGGGCGCATGACGATGCGGCCCTCGACGACCGCCGCCTTGGCGCCGATCCGTACCAGGGCCGGGTCGGCGCGACCGCCGAGCAGCAGCCCGAGGCTGGTGACGACCATCGTCTTGCCCGCGCCGGTCTCGCCGGTCACCGCGGTGAAACCGGGCGACAGCTCGACCACCGCGTCGTCGATGACCCCGAGCGACCGTATCCGCATCTCCTCAAGCACGGGACGACGATACCGAGGTTTCACCGGTGCCATGTGACGTCACCCGCCCGGAGCCGGTCGAACAGTCGAACTAATTAGTGCGGAGCCCCGCGCCACCCCGACACCGGCAGCGCGAATTTGGCGACGAGCCGGTCCGTGAACGACGCGTGGTGCAGCCGGGCGAGCCGCACCGGCACCGCCCCCCGCCGGACCTCCACCCGCGCCCCGGCCGGCAGCTCCAGCATCCGCCGCCCGTCGCACCACAGCACCCCGTGCGGGGTCCCGGTCTGCACCTCCACCGCCAGCACCGAGTCGGGCGAGGTCACCAGCGGCTTCGCGAACAGCGCGTGCGCGCTGATCGGCACCATCAGCAGCGCCTCCACCTCCGGCCAGACCACCGGCCCGCCCGCCGAGAAGGCGTACGCCGTCGAGCCCGTCGGGGTCGCGCAGACGATCCCGTCACAGCCGAAGCCGGAGACCGGGCGCCCGTCGATCTCCAGGACCACCTCCAGCATCCGCTCCGGGGAGACCTTCTGGACCGCGGCCTCGTTCAGCGCCCAGTCCCGGTGGACCACGTCTCCGTTGGTCCGCACGATCACGTCGAGGGTCATCCGCTCCTCGACCTCGTACGCCCGCGTCACCACCCGGTCCACGACCTTGTCCAGGTCGTCCCGCTCGGCCTCCGCCAGGAAGCCGACCCGGCCCAGGTTCACGCCCAGCATCGGCACCCCCGAACCGCGCGCGAACTCGGCGCCGCGCAGCAGGGTCCCGTCGCCGCCCAGCACGATCAGCAGCTCACAGCCCGCGAGCACCTCCGGGGTGCACTCGGCCACCAGCTCCACCTCGGGCGGCAGCGGCAGGTCCACCGCCTCCTGCCGCAGGACTCGTACGCCCAGCCCGCACCTCAGCAGACCCTGCACGACCAGCTCGGCACTGCGGATGGCCGCCGGCCGCCCGGTGTGCGCGAGCAGGAAGACGGTCCGTCCCGCCCCTGAGGCTCCTGAAGCCGACGAAGCCCCTGAAACCCCTGAAGCCGATGATGCTGATGAATCTGTCACTGCGGCCCCTCCGCCACTGCACGGTCAACATCCGCCGGGTCGAGGTCCGGTGCCCCCGCCCGCAGCCACAGAAAGTACTCGACGTTGCCCGACGGGCCCGGCAGCGGGCTCGCGGTCACCCCGAGCACTCCCAGGCCCAGCTTCCCCGCCTGCGCCGCGACGTCCCGCACGGCCTCGGCGCGCAGCTCCGGGCTGCGCACGACTCCGCCGCTGCCCAGGCGGTCCTTGCCCACCTCGAACTGCGGCTTGACCATCAGCACCAGGTCCGCGCCGGGCGCGCAGCACCGTACGAGCGCCGGCAGGACCAGCCCGATGGAGATGAAGGACAGGTCACCGACGACCAGCTCGACCGGGGCCCCGTCGAGCAGTTCGACCGTCAGCTCGCGGACGTTCGTGCGGTCCTTGACGGTGACCCGGTCGTCGCTCTGCAGCGACCAGGCGAGCTGCCCGTAGCCGACGTCGACGGCCATCACGTGCGCCACGCCCGCGCGCAGCAGTACGTCGGTGAACCCGCCGGTGGAGGCCCCGGCGTCCAGCGCCCGCCGGCCCTCGACGAGCAGCCCCAGCGGCTGGAAGGCGGCCAGCGCGCCCGCCAGTTTGTGGCCGCCCCGGGAGACGTAGTCGGGGTCGCCGTCGTCCTTGAGGACGACCAGGGCCGCGCTGGTTTCGACCTGGGTGGCCGGCTTGGTCGCGGTGGCGCCCCCGACGGTCACCCGGCCGGCGGCGATGAGCTGCGCCGCGTGTTCCCGCGAGCGGGCCATGCTGCGGCGTACCAGTTCGGCGTCCAGACGGCGGCGTGCCACTCCTGCCACGTGGGGTTCAGCTCCTGTTTTCGTACGGACGAGGTCCGGGTGATGCGGATGGTGCGGGCGATGCGGGCGGTGCGTCCAGCGCGGTCAGCGCCTCACGCAGCCCCCTGTGCACATCCTCGTACACCTCGACGTGTCCGTCCGCCGCGAGGTGGTCGGCGTCCGCCAGCCGCTCCAGGTGCGCGTCCACTGCGGCGTGCCCCGTGGGGGTGCGTACGATGCCCAGCGCGGCGGGCACCGCGGGCTCGGCGGCGGCCTCGTGCGCGGCCGTTTCCCCGGGCGCTTCGGGCGCTTCGTCGGTCATGCCCTGACGCTACCGCGAAGCACCCCGCGACCACACACGGCTCTGCGGTACGGTCGATCACGATGGCTACGATCGAGGAGTGCCGCGATGCACTCGACCGACTCTCTGACAACCTGGCGCGGGCGGAAGGCGGCGTGCGCGGTGCGACCGCGCTGGACCGCTCGCTGAGCTGCCACATCACCGACCTCGACCAGACCTTCACGGGCCGCCTCGACGGAGGCCGGATCCGGGTGGACGCGGCCCTCGCGGGGCCGCCGCCGGCGAAGGCCGAGATCCGGCTCGCCATGAGCGGTGACGACCTGCTCGCCCTGGTCGCCGGCCAGCTGAAGTTCGCCAAGGCCTGGGCCTCCGGCCGGGTCAGGCTGGAGGCGGGCTTCCGCGACCTGCTGCGGCTCAAGAGCCTGTTGTAGAGGCGACGGCCTTCGTACGGGCCGACCGCGCGGCGGGGATCACCAGCGGGGTCCCCGTCTCGGGGTCGTCGATGATCTGGCAGCGCAGCCCGAACACCTCCTCCACCAGCCCGGCCGTTACCACCTCGGCCGGCGGGCCCTCGGCGACGACCTTCCCGCCCCGCATCGCGATCAGGTGCGTGGCGTAGCGGGCGGCGTGGTTGAGGTCGTGCAGCACGGCGACCAGGGTCCGCCCCTGGTTCTCGTGCAGTTCCGCGCACAGGTCGAGCACGTCGATCTGGTGCTGGATGTCCAGGTACGTCGTCGGCTCGTCCAGGAGCAGCAGCGGCGTCTGCTGGGCCAGGGCCATCGCGATCCACACGCGCTGGCGCTGGCCGCCCGACAGCTCGTCCACGGCCCGGTCGGCGAGCTCGGCGATCCCGGTGGAGGCCATCGACTCGCCCACGATCCGCTCGTCCTGCTCGGACCACTGCCGCAGCAGACCCTGGTGCGGGTAGCGGCCGCGCGAGACCAGGTCGGCGACCGTGATGCCGTCCGGCGCGATCGAGGACTGCGGCAGCAGACCGAGGGTCTTGGCGACCTTCTTCGCCGGCATCGACCCGATGGCCTGCCCGTCGAGCAGCACCCGCCCGGCGGACGGCTTCAGCATCCGCGACAGGGCGCGCAGCAGCGTGGACTTGCCACAGGCGTTGGGGCCGACGATCACCGTGAAGGAGTTGTCCGGGATCTCCACCGACAGGTTCTCGGCGATGACCCGCTGGTCGTAGCCGAGGGTCACGTTCTCCGCGGTCAGCCGCTGCACTTGCGTACTCCTCAGTTCGTTCGCGCTCATATACGTCCCGCCTTGCGCTCGGTGACGAGCAGCCAGAGCAGGTAGACACCGCCGACCAGACCGGTGACCACGCCCACCGGAAGCTGGTCGGCGCCGAAGGCCCGCTGCGAGGCCCAGTCGGAGAGCAGCAGCAGCACGGCGCCCATCAGGGCTGCGGTCAGCAGGCTCGCCCCGGGCGACCGGGTCAGCCGCCGGGCCAGCTGCGGCGCGGCCAGCGCGACGAAGCTGATGGGCCCGGCCGCGGCGCTCGCCGCGGTGGTGAGCAGGATCGCCGCCACCATCAGGACCAGCCGGGTCCGCTCCACCCGCACCCCGAGGGCGTACGCCGCGTCGTCGCCCATCTCCATCATCCGCAGGGCCCTGCTCTGCCCGAGGATCAGCGGGAACAGCACCGCGCAGGCCGCCAGCAGCGGCCACACCTGCGCCCAGTCCCGCCCGGCCAGCGAGCCGGTCAGCCAGACCATCGCACGGGTGGCGTCGACGAGCTGCGCCTTCGTCAGCAGGTACTGGATGACGGCGACGAGCATCGCGGAGGCGCCGATGCCGACGAGCACCAGCCGGTAGCCCTGGATCCCCTGCTTGTAGGCGAGCAGGTAGACGGCCAGGCCGGCCAGCAGACCGCCCAGGAGCGCGCCCACCGCGACCTCACCGGCGCTGCCCTTGAAGAGGATGATGACGGTCAGCGCGCCGACCGCCGAGCCGTACCCGAAGCCGAGCAGGTCCGGGGAGCCGAGCGGATTGCGCGACACGGACTGGAAGACGGCCCCCGCCATCCCGAGGGCCGCGCCGACGAGCAGGGCCACCAGGACCCGCGGCAGCCGCAGGTCGTTGATGATGAAGTCGTGCGCGGGAGTTCCGTTGCCGAGCAGGGTCTGCACGACGTCCATCGGGGCGATCTCGAAGTCGCCGGTGCCGATCAGCAGTACGGCCAGCACCAGCGCCGCGGCCGCGAGCAGCAGCCCGACGGCCAGCGCGCGCCGCTCGACGCGCAGCGACAGCCCGCCGGGCAGGTGCAGCGGCCGGGGCCCGCGGCGGCCCGCGGAGAGTTTGACGGTCACAGCTGGGCCATCCTCTTGCGCCGGACGAGGTAAATGAAGACGGGGCCGCCGACGAGCGCGGTGACGATGCCGACCTGGAGCTCGGCGGGCCGGGTGACGACGCGGCCGATGACGTCGGCGCCGAGCAGCAGCACGGGCGACAGGACCGCCGAGTACGCCAGCACCCAGCGCATGTCCGGCCCGGTGAACACCCGTACCAGGTGCGGGATCATCAGGCCGATGAAGACGATGGGCCCGCAGGCGGCGGTCGCCGCCCCGCACAGCAGGGTGATCGCGAGCATCGCGCCGATCCGGGTCCGCGTCAGGTTGGCGCCGAGCGCCCGCGCGGTGTCGTCGCCCATGGCCATCGCGTTGAGCGGCCGGCCGAGCGACAGCGCGAGGACCGCGCCGACCAGCAGGAACGGGGCGACCTGGCGCACGGTGTCCATGTTGGCCGAGGCCAGCGAACCCACCGTCCAGAAGCGGAGCTTGTCCAGCGCCTTGCTGTCCATCAGCTGCACGGCGTTGATGTAGCCGATCAGGGCCGCGCTGGCCGCCGTACCGGCGAGGGCCAGGCGCACTGGCGTCGCGCTGCGGCTGCCGCCGAGGACGTACACGACGACCGAGACGACGGCGGCGCCGAGGAAGGCCCACCACACGAACTCGCTCAGGGAGTTCGCGCCGAAGAAGCTGATCGCGGAGACCACGGCCGCCGCGGCCCCCGCGTTGACGCCGAGGATGCCGGGCTCCGCCAGCGGGTTGCGGGTCAGCGCCTGCATCACCGCCCCCGAGAGGCCAAGGCCCAGACCGACGAGCAGCCCGAGCAGGGTGCGCGGCACCCGCAGGTCCCGCACCACCACGTCGGAGGGTGTCCCCGTGTAGTGGAACAGGCCGTGCCAGACCTCCCCGAGCGGCATCTGCTTGGCGCCGACGGCGATGCTCGCCACCGCGATCAGGGCCAGTACGGCGAAGGCCGCCAGCAGACCGGCGGCGCGCGCGGCACGGCGCGAGCGGGTGGGGGCGACCGGCGCCGCGCTCTGTTCAGGAGGACTCTCGACCAACACGAAAGTTAGGTTAGCCTACCCTGCGCCTGCGCGGATCCCCCGAACGGCACCCCGCCGCCCCTGCCACGCGCCTAGAGGCCCAGCCTGGCCAGCGCCTTGCCGGCGTCAAGCCCGCACGCCCCGTCACCCGCCTGAGTCCAGGCCGCCGCGCACAGCGCCCGCAGCCCGTCCAGCGGATCCCCCCCGCCCCGCAGCTCCAGTACGCCGGCCGGCGCGGCCGCGGTCCAGCCCCCGCAGCCGAAGCCGTCCGCGGCCGCCGCCACCTGCGGCTGCCCGGTCAGCAGCCCCCGCAGGTCCCGGTCCACGTACGTCGGCCGGTGCCTCGGCTCGGCGCGCAGCAGCTGCTCCGCGTCCGCGATCCCGGTCAGCACCAGCAGCGAGTCCACCTCCCCGTTGAAGGCGCCCTCGATGTCGGTGTCCAGCCGGTCGCCGACCACCAGCGGCCGCTTCGCCCCGGTCCGCAGCACCGTCTCCCGGTGCATCGGGGGCAGCGGCTTGCCCGCCACCTGCGGCTCCGCGCCCGTGGCGATGCGTACGACCTCCACCGCGGCTCCGTTGCCCGGCCCGATCCCCCGCGCCCCCGGAATCGTCAAATCGGTGTTGGACGCGTACCACGGCACCCCGCGGTTGACGGCGTACGAAGCCTCCGCGAACCGCCCCCACGGCAGGTCCGGACCCCCGTACCCCTGGACGACCGCCGCGAGGCCGTCCTCGTCCGCCGACTCCACCGGCACCAGCCCGCGTTCGCGCAGCGCGACCCGCAGCCCCTCGCCACCGATCACCAGCACCTTCGACCCGGTCGGCACCTGCTCCGAGATCAGCCGGGCCACCGCCTGCGCCGAGGTGATCACCTCACCGGCCTCGGTCGGGATTCCCAGCTCGCTCAGGTGCTCCGCCACGGAGTCCGCAGTGCGCAGCGCGTTGTTCGTCACGTACGCGAGGTGCATCCCCCCGGCCCGCGCCGCGGCCAGCGACTCCACCGCGTGCGCGATGGCCTCACCGCCCGCGTACACCACCCCGTCCAGGTCCAGCAGAGCCGTGTCGTACGCCTGGTGCAAGCTCCGCTCACTGCCCGCGGGGCTGGTCCTGCTCTGCCGGGTCATCGTGTCGACTCCTCATACGATCGATCTTGTCCGGTTTCCGTACTCCCCCGATCATCCCGCATGGCGAGACCCGACTTACGATGCTCCAATGACCACTTCTGGCACCGCCGACCATGGACTGCGCCTGATCCCGTTCCATGGCCTGCGCTACGTCCCCGAGCGCGTCGGCAGCCTGGCCGCCGTCACCTCGCCGCCGTACGACGTGGTCGTGCGCCCCGACGGACTCAACCACCTCGAGTCCGCCGACCCGCACAACATCGTCCGCCTGATCCTCCCGCAGGCCGACACCCCCGCGGCGCGCAACGAGCAGGCCGCGCGCACCATGCACCACTGGCTCGCCGAGGGCGTCCTCAGCACCGACGACGAACCGGCGCTCTACGTCTACGAGCAGCGCCGGGCCGGCCTCGTCCAGCGCGGCGTCATCGGCGCCCTCGCCCTGTCCGCGGCGGACGCCGGCATCGTCCTGCCCCACGAGGACGTCATGCCCGACGTGGTCACTGACCGGGCCGGCCTGATGCGGGCCACCGCCGCCAATCTCGAACCCCTCCTGCTGACCTACCGCGGCGACGACCCCGACGCGGGCGCGGCGGCCGTCGTCGAACGGACCGCCCGGCGCGCCCCGCTGCTGTCGACGACCACCGAGGACGGCTTCCAGCACCGGCTCTGGGCCATAACCGACCCCGCCGAGCTGACCTCCGTAGCCGCCGATCTCGGCCGCCGCCAGGCCCTCATCGCCGACGGCCACCACCGCTGGGCGACGTACCTGCGCCTCCAGGAGGAGCACCCGTCCCCCACCCCGTGGGACTTCGGCCTGGTCCTCCTCGTCGACACCGCCCGCTACCCCCTCCAGGTCCGCGCCATCCACCGGATGCTGCGCCGCCTCCCGGTGGCCGAGGCACTGGCCGCCCTCGACGGACACTTCCGGATCCGCCCGGTCGACGGCCCGCTGCCGCTGGCCATGGAGGCCCTGGACGACGCAGCGGAGCGGGGGAACGCCTTCCTGCTGGCCGGCGACGGCACCTTCCACCTCGTCACCGACCCCGATCCGGCCCTGATCGAGCGCACCGTCCGCCGCGACCGGCCCGAGGCCTGGCGCCGGCTGGACGCCACCGTGCTGCACGCCACCCTGCTCGACGCGCTCTGGGACGTGCCCGACACCCCGGACCACATCTCGTACATCCACGACACCGAGGCGACCGTCGCGATGGCCGAACGCAACGGCGGCACCGCGGTCCTGATGCACCCCGTACGGGAGGAAGTGGTCCGGGACCTGGCCCGCCAGGGCGTGACGATGCCCCGCAAGTCCACCTCCTTCGGCCCGAAGCCGGCCACCGGCCTGGTCCTGCGCAGCCTGGACTGACCCGCTCTGACGCGGCGGCCGCGGCAGCCCGGAAACGAAAAAGGGCGGTACCCCCACCGGGGTACCGCCCTTCCTCACTCACTCACACACTCAACCGACTCAGGCCTTGTCGCGGCCCTCGTCGCCCTCGTCCACGACGACGACCTCGTCAGTGAGGTCGATGTCCGACTCGTATTCCTCGTCGTCCTCGTCGTAGTACTCGGCCACGTCGGAGGCGCGCTCGGCGGCACGCACTTCGGGGTCGTCCGAGTCGTCCTCATCGTCGAGCTCGTCCTCGTCGTCGAGCTCGTCCTCGCGCCGGTCATCGAGCTCGTCGTCCTCGTCGGCAACGGGCTCGTCGTCCTCGGCTTCGGCGCCCGCGTCGACGAACTCGACCCCGTCCAGCTCGGCGAGCCGGTCGGAGGCGTCCGTGGCGCCGTCCTTGTCGGCCTCGAGGGCCTTGGCGAACCACTCGCGCGCCTCGTCCTCACGACCGGCCGCCAGCAGGGCGTCGGCGTAGGCGTAGCGCAGCCGCGCGGTCCAGGACTGGACGGAGCTGGAGGCCAGCTCCGGGCTCTGCAGGGTCACGATGGCCGCGTCGAGCTGCCCCATGTCCCGCCGGGCACCGGCCGCGACCAGACGCATCTCGACCTGGCCGGCCTTGTCCAGCTTCTGCACCTCGGGCTCGCCGGCCATGGCCAGCGCCCGCTCCGGACGGCCGAGGCCGCGCTCGCAGTCGGCCATGACGGGCCACAGCTCGACGGAACCGGTCATGCGCTTGGCGGCGCGGAACTCCGCGAGCGCCTCGCTGTACTTCTGCGTGGCGTACGCGGCGAAGCCGGCGGCCTCGCGCACGGCGGCGACGCGGGAGGCCAGCCGCAGGGCGATGCGCGAGTACGCGTACGCCTGCTCCGGGTCCTCGTCGATCAGCCGGGCCACCATGACCAGGTTCTTGGAGACTTCCTCGGCCAGGCCCTTGGGCAGGCTCAGCAGCTCCTGGCGAACGTCGGCGTCGATCTCGAAGCCGGTGACGTCATCGTCGATCGGAAGCCGCTTGACCGGGTCGCGGTCCGCACGGAAGTCGCGGTCGCCACCACGGTCATCACGACCGCCACGGTAGCCACCACGATCGCCGCCACGGTCGTCACGACGGGGGTACGAGGGACGGTCGCCACCACGGTCGTCGCGACGCGGGTAGCTGGGACGGTCGCCGCCACGGTCGTCACGCCCACCGCGGAAACCGCCGCGGTCGTCGTCACGACGCGGGTACGACGGACGGTCGCCACCACGGTCATCGCGACGCGGGTAGCTGGGACGGTCGCCACCGCCGGTGGGACGGTCACCACGGTCGTCACGACGGGGGTACGACGGACGGTCGCCACCACGGTCGTCACGGCGCGGGTAGCTGGGACGGTCGCCACCACGGTCGTCACGCCCACCGCGGAAACCGCCGCGGTCGTCATCGCGACGCGGGTACGACGGACGGTCGCCACCACGGTCATCGCGACGCGGGTAGCTGGGACGGTCGCCACCGCCGGTGGGACGGTCACCACGGTCGTCACG
>NZ_JBHWVM010000110.1:0-1373 GCF_042736805.1 Streptomyces sp. NPDC060031 | reverse complement strand
TCCGCGGAAACCGCCGCGGTCGTCATCGCGACGCGGGTACGACGGACGGTCGCCACCACGGTCATCGCGACGCGGGTAGCTGGGACGGTCGCCACCACGGTCGTCACGGCCGCCGCGGAAACCACCGCGGTCGCCGCCACCACCGGTGGGACGGTCACCACGGTCGTCACGGCGCGGGTACGACGGACGGTCGCCACCACGGTCGTCGCGACGCGGGAAGCTGGGACGGTCGCCACCACGGTCGTCACGCCCACCGCGGAAACCGCCACGGTCGTCGTCACGACGCGGGTAGGACGGACGTCCACCGCGGTCGTCGTCACGGCGGGGGTAGCTCGGGCGGTCGCCGCCACGGTCGTCACGGCCGCCGCGGAAGCCACCGCGGTCGCCGCCACCACCGGTGGGACGGTCACCACGGTCGTCACGGCGCGGGTACGACGGGCGGTCGCCACCACGGTCGTCACGGCGCGGGAAGCTCGGACGGTCGCCGCCACGGTCGTCACGGCGGAAACCGCCGCCACCACCGGTGGGACGGTCACCACGGTCATCGCGACGGGGGTACGACGGGCGGTCGCCGCCACGGTCGTCACGGCCGCCGCGGAAGCCACCGCGGTCGCCGCCGCCACCGGTGGGACGGCCACCGCGGTCGTCGTCACGGCGGGGGTACGAGGGACGGTCGCCACCGCGGTCGTCGCGACGCGGGTAGCTGGGACGGTCGCCGCCACCGGCGCCACCGGCGCCTGCGGGACGCCCGCCACGGTCGTCACGGCGGAAGCCACCGCCACCGCCACCGCCGCCGGCACCGGTCGGTCGGCCACCACGGTCATCGCGACGGAACGGCGGACGGTCGCCGCCACGGTCGTCACGGCCCCCGCGGTAGCCGCCCCTGTCACCGCCGTCGTTGCGCCGAGGCTCGCGCTCCGGACGATCGTCGGGAGAGTTGGACATGGGTGTGACTCCTGTCTTCGGGGTACCGCTAGTCATTCTCGCGCAACCAACCCATGGCCGCGCTTCGGCGTAAAGAGGTGAAAAGCAAAAAGGACCCCTGGTCCAGCGTTGAACGCTGGACCAGGGGTCCTTTGAAAAATTGTTCGGCGGCGTCCTACTCTCCCACAGGGTCCCCCCTGCAGTACCATCGGCGCTGAAAGGCTTAGCTTCCGGGTTCGGAATGTAACCGGGCGTTTCCCTAACGCTATGACCACCGAAACCCTAATCGGTTTCGAGCGAACAAGCACACTTTGTAGTTATGTTCTAGCTCTAGAAACCAGCAACCGTTCGTTGCTTCAGAACTAACACAGTGGACGCGAGCAACTGAGGACAAGCCCTCGGCCTATTAGTACCAGTCAGCTCCACCCGTTACCGGGCTTCCACATCTG
>NZ_JBHWVM010000109.1:0-22180 GCF_042736805.1 Streptomyces sp. NPDC060031 | reverse complement strand
GTATCCCGCGCACCTGGAGGTCGCGGACTTCGGCCTGGGCTGCTTCTGGGGCGCGGAGCGCAAGTTCTGGCAGACCCCCGGGGTGTGGACCACCCTGGCCGGGTACCAGGGCGGCCACACCGAGAACCCGACGTACGAGGAGGTGTGCTCGGGCCTGACCGGCCACACCGAGGTCGTCCGCGTGGTCTTCGACCCGGCGCTCGTCTCCTACGACACCCTGCTGAAGCTGTTCTGGGAGTCCCACGACCCCACCCAGGGCTTCCGCCAGGGCAACGACGTCGGCACCCAGTACCGCTCGGCGGCCTACACCCACTCCCCCGCCCATCAGGCGGCGGCCGAGGCCTCCCGGGACGCGTACCAGCGGGTCCTCACCTCCTCGGGCCACGGCCGGATCACCACGGCGGTCCTCCCGGCGTCGGAGCGCCCCTTCTGGCCGGCGGAGGCCCACCACCAGCAGTACCTCGACAAGAACCCGGGCGGCTACTGCGGCATCGGCGGCACGGGCGTCTCCTGCCCGATCGGCGTGGCCCCGGCCCCGTCGACGGATGCCTGAGGATCCGCGCACCTCGCGGTACCGGCTGCTGCGGGGCCCGTGGGGCATCTGGACCGAGCTGACGGCTTCGGCGGCGGTGACCGCCGAGCGGCCGACGCGCGGCGAGCGGGTCTCGGAGGGGGTGTGGCTCGACACCACCCCCGTCCGCACCCACCCGGTCACGGACCACCGGGGGGTGCGGCTGTCCGCCGAGGAGGCCGACTGGCTGCGGTTCGGCGCCTGCCTGGCCGCACCGGCCCTCACCTGCCGCGCCCCGGGCCGGCGCACCCTCGTCACGGTCCACCGCGTCCTGTTCCCCGAGGCGGACTTCCAGCCGGAGGGCCTGGCCGCGGCGCTGCTCCTGTGGGCGCAGGAAGAGCTCGGACTGCCTCCGCACCCGGTCGAGGCGACATTCGACCGGGCCGCGAACCGCTACGCGTACGACTGGGGTCCACGAGCTGCCCGTCCGCCCGCCGTGAGCACCCCCGCCGCCGGGCAGGCTGCCCCCAACCCGGGGATGTGACGCCCAAGTCACGCATGACAGACTGCGGTTGACTGATCACCAGTCAATTCGCGCGCTACGGGGGGACCGGGCATGTGGGACCAGGGGACCGTGCTCGGGGAGCGGTACACGCTCGTCGAGCGGCTCGGCAGGGGTGCCATGGGGGAGGTCTGGCGGGCCCGTGACGGGGTGCTGGAGCGGGAAGTCGCCGTCAAGATCCTGCTGCCCGCGCTGCTGGACGACGCCACGTTCGCCGCGCGCTTCCGGCGGGAGGCCAAGATCCTCGCCGCGCTCAACCACCCCGGCATCGTGGACGTCCACGACTACGGCGAGGGCGAGACCGCGTACATCGTCATGGAGCTCATCGACGGCCGCCCGCTGGAGGACGTGCGCGCGGATCGCGGGCCCCTGCCCGTCGCCGAGGCGCTGGACATCGCCGCCCAGGCGCTCGACGCCCTGCACGTCGCGCACCGGCGGGGCATCGTGCACCGCGACGTCAAGCCGTCGAACCTGATGCTCCGCCCCGACGGCCGCGTGACGGTGACCGACTTCGGCATCGCGCGCTCCACGGGCAGCACCCGGCTCACCGCCTCCCACGCGGTGCTCGGGACCGCGCTCTACACCGCCCCCGAGCAGGCCGAGGGCATCGCCGCCGTCCCCGCGTCGGACCTCTACTCCCTCGGCGTCGTCTGCTACGAACTGCTGACCGGCGAGGTGCCGTTCCCCGGCTCCTCGGTACTGGAGGTCGTGCTCAAGCACATCCGGGAGCCCGCGCCCGACCTTCCCTCCGCGTTTCCGGAAGCGGTACGGGCCTTCGTCGCCCGCGCGCTCGCCAAACAGCCCGAGGACCGGTACCCCGACGCCGCGGTGATGGCGGCCGCGGCGCGGCGCGCCGCCGCCGGGGAGCAGGAACCCGCGCCCGCACCCGTGCCCCCGCCGATACCCGCTCCCGCTCCCGCTCCAGCTCCCGCACCCCCGACGGCCGCCGCGGCAGCGCCGCGTGCGCGGCGGGGCCGGACCATCGCGCTGTTCGTGCCCGTCGTGGTCGTGGTGGGCGTCGGCACGACGCTGTACATCGACCGGGGGGCCGACCAGCACGACGCGAAGGCTCCCGGCCCGGGCCCCGTGGTGTCCATGGCCGCCCCCGGTGGCTCCGCGTCGCCGGGCGGCGGGGCGAGTGCGGCCGCGAGCCCGGGGGCGGTCCCCGGCTCGGCGCCGTCCCCCGACGGCGCCAACGGCAGCCAGTCGCCGGGCTCGGGCACCGGTCCCGGCACCGGCCCGGCTCAGGGCAACGTCGGCGGCGCGGCCGCGGCGGGCGGTTCCGGCGGCACGCCGGCCACCGGCGGCTCCGGTGGCTCCGGCAACAAGCCCGCTCCCCCGCCCGCCAGCCAGGGCTCCGCGGTCCCGCAGGGCTGCGGCGGAGCGGACTGGGGCGCGATCACCAACGTGAGCGACGGGCTCAAGATCGGCCTCGTGGCCGACAGCCCCGACGGCGGCACGAAGGTGATCATGGGCGGCCACACCGAGTTCGGCTGGGTGAAAACGAAACCCCAGTGGACCAAGTTCAACGCCTGCAGCCTGAGCGGTCCCCGGCTCGGCCAGTCGTTGCAGTCCTCCTCAAGTCCGCGTCTCATCCCCACCTCCGGCGCCGCCGACACCTCGTGGAAGCTGGTGGAGGCACCCACGCCGGGCGCGTACTACATCAAGAACTACTCGGGCCAGACCTGCCTGACCCATGTCGGCGCGGGCAAGGAGCTGGCCATCACCACCTGTACTCCGGACAACAAGTTCCAGCAGTGGTACGTCCCTTAACCCACCACCAGGTGGAGCAGTCGTACGCCGCGGACGCCGCGGACGCCGCGGATGCCGCAGCCGTCGAGGCCGATCGCGGCCGGGCCCGTGGCGCCCGTCGGGGTGCCGGTCGTGTCGAGGGTGCGGCCGTCGGCGCGGACGATCGCGCGGATCGCGCGTCTCCTCCCGCTCCGGTCAGATCGTCGAGGTGTCGATGACGAACCGGTAGCGGACGTCGCCCGCCTGCACCCGCTCGTACGCCTCGTTGATCTGCTCGGCGGCGATCACCTCTATCTCGGAGCCCAGCCCGTGCTCCGCGCAGAAGTCGAGCATCTCCTGGGTCTCGGCGATCCCGCCGATCATCGAGCCGGCCAGCGTCTTGCGGCCGCCGATGACGGAGAACAGGTTCAGCGAGACCGGCTCCTCCGGGGCGCCGACGTTCACCAGCGCGCCGTCCACCTTCAGCAGCCCGAGGTAGGCGTCGAAGCCGAGGGGCGCGGAGACGGTGGAGACGATCAGGTCGAAGCGGCCGGCCAGCTCGTCGAAGGTGGCCTCGTCGCTCGTGGCGTGGAAGTGGTCGGCGCCGAGCTTCAGCCCGTCCTCCCGCTTGCGCAGGGTCTGCGACAGCACGGTCACCTCCGCGCCCAGGGCGTGCGCGATCTTGACGCCCATGTGGCCGAGACCGCCGAGGCCGACGATCGCGACCTGCTTGCCGGGGCCGGCCCCCCAGTGCTTGAGCGGGGAGTACAGGGTGATGCCGGCGCACAGCAGCGGGGCGGCGACGTCGAGGGCGAGGCCGTCGGGGATCCGGACGGTGTAGTTCTCGTCGACGACGATGTGGGTGGAGTAGCCGCCGTAGGTGGGCTCGCCGTTCTTGTCGAGGGCGTTGTACGTGCCGGTCATGCCCTTGGCGCAGTACTGCTCCTGGCCGCGCAGGCAGTACTCGCACTCCCGGCAGGAGTCGACGAAACAGCCCACGCCGACCCGGTCGCCGACCGCGAACCGGGTGACGCCGGGGCCGACCTCGGTGACGACACCGGCGATCTCGTGGCCCGGGACCATGGGGTAGATGCCCTCGCCCCACCCGTCGGTGGCCTGGTGGATGTCGGAGTGGCAGATGCCCGCGTACTTGATGGCGATGAGCACGTCGTGCTCGCGGACCGGGCGGCGCGGGACGGTGGTGCGCTCCAGCGGGGCCTTGGGGGCGGGGGCGGCGAAGGCGGCGGCCTGGGTGACTGACATGAGAGGTGCTCCTCGAAGCGCGACGCTGTGGTGACGGTCTTGCATGCGGTGCCTTGCTGGTTCGTTGCTGGTTCCTTGCGGTGCGTTCAAGCCTGCCGCACCCGGTGGCCGGCACCCGGCCGCCAGTCCTGCCCTGTCGCGCCTATGACTGGCGGGCCTACCCCTGGCAGGGTCAGGCACAGCCCTCCGGCCGCCGCCCCGCGCGGCGATACTGGGGGCATGGACCAGCCTGACCAGCGAACCGAGCTCGGCGAGTTCCTCCGCTCCCGGCGGGCGCGGCTGCGCCCCGAGGACGTCGGCCTGCCCGACCACGGGCGCCACCGGCGGGTTCCCGGGCTGCGCCGCGAGGAGCTGGCGCTGCTGGCCGGGGTGTCGGTCGCGTACTACACGCGGCTGGAGCAGGGCAGCGGGCACAACGTGTCGGCGGAGATCCTCGACGCCATCGCGCGGGCGCTGCGCCTGGGCGACACCGAGACCGAGCACCTGAACCACCTGGCGCAGCCGAGGCCGCGCAAGCGGCGCTCGGCCCCGCGCCCGCAGCAGGTCCGGCCGGGGGTGCGGACGCTGCTGGACGCGATGGAGGACGTGCCGGCCTACCTCGTGGGGCGGCGGCAGGACGTCATCGGGTGGAACCGGCTGGCCGCGGCGGTCTTCGGCGACTTCGGCGCGCTGGCGCCCAAGGAGCGCAACCTCGTGCGCCTGACGTTCCTCGACCCGGCGACGGCGGAGCTGTTCACGGACTGGGAGTGCCGGGCCTGCGAGGTGGTGAGCAACCTGCGCGTGTACGCGGGCACGCACCCGGACGACGAGCAGCTGTCGGCGCTGGTCGGCGAGCTGTCGGTGAAGAACGAGGAGTTCCGGCGGCTGTGGGCCGCGCACACCGTGGGCGACAACAAGACCCACGGCGTGAAGCGGCTGCGGCACCCGCTGGTGGGCGAGCTGGACCTGTCCTTCGAGACGCTGGCCCTCCCGGACGACTCGGCGCAGTTCCTGGTCACCTACCACCCGGCGCCGGACTCGCCCTCGGCGGACGCGCTGCGGCTGCTGTCGTCGTGGTCCGCCCGTTCGGCCCCGACGGCCCCCGCTGCCCCGCCCGCCCAGGTCCCGTCCGAGGACCGGCCCGCTACGGCTTGAGCTGGAGCTGGAAGTACGCCGCGGCGCGCTCGCTCCGGTAGCCCAGGGCCTCGTTCACCGTGCGCATCGGGGTGTTCTCGTCCGCCACCGTCGTGGCGATCTGCCGCAGCGCCGGGTACCGGTGTGCCGCCAGCTCCCCCATGCGCAGTTTCACCGCGCGGCCCAGGCCCCGGCCCCGGTGGGCGGGGACCACGACCGTGTCGTACTGGAGGGCGCGGACTCCGCCGGGATCCGGCAGGACCAGCTCCGTGTACGCCGCCACCTCCCCGGCCGGGGTGAGCGCCGCGACCGTGGTCAGCTCGCCGCCCCGGTCCAGGATCAGACGCTGGGCCGCGTGCAGGCGCTGCGCCGTCCAGGACTCGGCCCTCTCGTCCACGTCCCCCATGGGCGCGTCCTCCATGGCTCCGTGCGCCCGGGCCACCGGGTCCGCCCAGTCGTCCGGCACCAGGCCGTGCCAGGCCCGCAGTTCGTAGCCCGGCGTGGCGGGGACCTCCACCGGCTGCCGCCGCGCCACTTCCTGTGCGTACCAGGCCATCGGCAGGACGTTCTCGAACCCGAGCGCCTCCGCGAACGCCTGCCCCGGACCGCCCAGGTCGGCCATCGTCGCGACCGAGGTCCGCCCCTGCGCGAGCAGTTCCTCGCGGACCCGCTCCCACAGTGCGGCGCCGATGCCCCGCCGGCGCGCGTCCGGACGTACCGCCAGCACGTCGAGGAACGCGGTGTGGCCATTGGCCTCGTCCGTGAACAGGAGCAGGGCCGCCACGCCCGCGCCCCCCTCGGCGGTCCAGAGCGCGGCGCGGCCGCGCGCCGGCGGCACCCGCAGCCGCCCGGCGGTCTCCGCCCGGGTCGGCGCGGGCACGTCCGGCAGGTCGGCGGCGTGGGCCCCGGCCACGGTCGCGGCCCACGCGTCCACCTCGGTGTCGGTCGGGGGCCCGGAGAGCTTCGTGATCCTCATGGCCCGGACCCTAGCCGCGCCCCCGCCCGTCCACTCAGGGGTTTTCCGTGACCGTCACCTTGCCGCGCCGGATGGTCGCCACCCGCGGGGCCCGCTTGGCCAGCGCGCTGTCGTGCGTGACCATCACGAAGGTCAGCCCGTGTTCCTTCCACAGCCCTTCCAGCAGGTCCATGACCTCGTCGCGCATGGCTTCGTCGAGGTTGCCGGTCGGCTCGTCGGCCAGCAGCACCTTCGGCCGCTTCACCAGGGCCCGCGCGATGGCGACGCGCTGCTGCTGCCCGCCGGACATCTCCCCGGGCACGTGCCCCATCCGCTCGCCCAGGCCCACCGACTCCAGGGCCTCGGCGGCCCGTTCGCGCCGCTCCCGCGCCTTGAGGCCGAGCGGGACCAGGGCCGTCTCGACGTTCTCCTGCGCGGTCAGGGTCGGGATCAGGTTGAAGGACTGGAACACGAAGCCGATGTTCTCCGCCCGGACCCGGGTGAGCCGCGCCTCCGACACCGTGGCCAGGTCCAGGCCGTCGAGCACGACCTGCCCCGCCGTCGGCCGGTCGAGCGCGCCGAGCATCTGGAGCAGGGTGGACTTGCCGCCGCCCGTGGGGCCCTGGATGACGAGCCGGCCGCCGTCCTCGATGGTCAGGTCCACCCCGGCCAGCGCGTCGATGGTTTCCTTGCCGCGCTGGTAGCGCTTGGTCACACCGCTGAGTTGGTACATCTCGTTCGTTCCTCGCTTGCTGGTGAAGTCGTGGGTGGGGGCCGGAGCGGCTATTCGACGCGGCGCAGCGCGTCCGCCGGCCGCAGCCGGGACGCGCGCCAGCCGCCGAAGCCGCCCGCGATCAGGCCGCCCGCGACCGCGAGGGCGACGGCCAGGCCGATGGTGGCGAGGGACACGGGTGCGGTGAGCGCGACGTCGAGGGCCTTGCCCGCGGCCTGGCGGGCGGGGCCGCCGAAGCCGCCGGCCGCCATCCGGCCGCCGTGGCCACCGCCGTGGCCACCGCCGCTCGCGAGCTGCGCCGTCAGCGTCGGGCTGACCGCGGTGATCGCGTACGCGGCCCCGAGGCCGAGCCCGATGCCCAGGACACCGCCGAGCAGGCCGTTGACCAGGGCCTCACCGGCGACCTGGCGGGTGACGCGGCCGCTCTTCCAGCCGAGCGCCTTGAGGGTGCCGAACTCGCGGACGCGCCGCGAGACGGCCGAGGAGGTGAGGAGTCCCGCGACGAGGAAGGCGGCCAGCAGGACGGCGTACGAGAGCCACGTGCCGACCGTGGAGGCGAGCGAGGCGGCGGTGGAGAGCGAGCCGGAGACCGTGTCGGCGAGGTCGGCCGAGGTGGTGACGGTGGTGTCCGGCACGTTGTTCTGGATGGCCGCCTTGACGGAGGCGAGGCCCTGGGAGTCCTTGGCCTGCACGTAGACCGTGGTGACCTTGTCCGGGGTCTCGGCGAGCGTCTGGGCCTGCTTGAGCGGGAGGTACACGTTCGCAGCGGCGTCCCCGCTGTCGGCGGTGGCGATGCCGATGACCTTGAACTTGGCGCTCTTGACGGTCAGTTCCGAGTCCACGGCCAGCTTGTTCTGCTTGGCGTACGCGCTGTCGACGACGGCGACGGCCGCCTCGCTCTCACCCACCTGGAAGCCGCGACCGGAGGTGATCTTGGAGGTGGTGAGGGGGCCGAGGTCCGGCTGCGTGACGTCCGTGCCGTACACGGTGAAGGAGTTGACGTCGAAGTCGGCGCCGCCGCCCTGGACCGTGCCGCCCGGCCCGCCCGCGCCCCCGCCCCCGGCGCCGCCGGCCGACGCGCCGGGCTTGGCCGCGGTGGCGCCGCCCTCGGCGCGTTTGAACTCGCCGCGCCTGAACTGGCCGTCGACCTTCATCACCTGGAGGCTGAGTCCGCCGACGGCCTTCGCGACGCCGTTCTGCGCGGACACCTTCCCGACGGTGGCGGCGTCGAGGGTCTGGAAGCCCTGCGGCATCACGATGTCGCGGCTCTGCGCGGCGTCGGCGTTCGCGTCGTCCTCGCCCTTGGCGTCGAACCGGAAGCGCGGGCGGGCCGCGGCGCCGCCCTCGCCGGGCGGGGTCTGGGCCTTGGTGACGGTCATGTCCGTGCCCAGCCCGTACAGCGACTGGAGGACCTTGCCCTGGGCCTGCGTCATGCCCGCGGAGACGGAGGTGACGACGATGACGAGGGCGATGCCCAGGGCGAGCCCGGAGGCGACGACGAGCGCCGCCTTCCTGCGGCGGCGCAACTCGCGCCGGAGGTAGGTGAAGAACATGCGGCCGAAGCTAGGCGGCGGCCCTAATCGCCGGATAAGGCGCGGGTAAGAGTCGTATGAGAAGACGCAGGGGAAAGACGGACGGCGGGGAGCCCCCGTCAGGGCTCCCCGCCGTCCGTCGGGGTTCAGTCGTCGCGGTGCGTCAGGCGGCCGAGCCGGCCTTCCAGTCCGCCCAGCTCATGTTCCAGCCGTTGAGGCCGTTGTCCGGCTTGATGGTCTTGTCCGGGGAGTTGACCACCACGACCACGTCGCCGACGAGCGAGTTGTCGAAGAACCAGGCGGCCGGCTGGTCCGGGTCGCCCGCGCCCTTGGCGTCGTTCAGGCCGATGCATCCGTGGCTGGTGTTGACGCTGCCGAAGATCGAGTCCGATCCCCAGTAGTTGCCGTGGACGAAGGTGCCGGAGTTGGACAGCCGCATCGCGTGCGGGACGTCCTTGATGTCGTACTCGCCCTTGCCGTCGTCGTCGGTGAAGCCGACGGTGGCGCCGTTCATCCGGGTCTCCTTGAACTTCTCGGAGATCACCATCTGACCGTTGTACGTCGGGTTCTCCGGGGAGCCGGCCGAGATCGGGACGGTCTTGAGGACCGCGCCGTCGCGGGTGACGACCATCTTCTTCGTCTTCGCGTCCACCGTGGAGACCTGGCTGCGGCCGATCTTGAAGGTGGCGGTCCGGTTCTGCACGCCCTGGACGCCGGGAGCGCCCTGCACGCCGTCCAGCGTCATCTTCAGCGTGACGGTGGAGTTCGCCGTCCAGTACTTCTCCGGGCGGAAGTCCAGGCGCTGCGCGCTGAACCAGTGCCCCACGACCTCCTGGCCGCTGCTGGAGGTGACGCTGACGGCCGCCTGCACGGCCTTCTTGTCCTTGATCGGCTTGTTGAAGGTGATCGAGACCGGCATGCCCACGCCGACGGTCTGGCCCTCCTCCGGGATGAACGAGCCGACGAAGCTGTTCTCCGGAGAGACCGTGGTGAAGGAGGCGTTCTCGTGCGCCTCGCGGCCGGCCTCGTCCTTCGCCGCCGCCGACAGCGCGTACTTCGTGGAGCGCTTGAGCGCGGCGTCCGGCTTCCAGCTCTTGCCGTCGGCGGCTATCTTGCCCGCGACGGCCGTGCCCTCGGAGGTCTTCAGCTCGACCTGGGTGAGCGTGCCGTCACTGACGGCCACGTTCGCCGCGTCGTTGAGGCCGACGTTGGTGGCGCCGTCCTTCGGCGTGATGGTTATTCGGGCCTTGGACGTGTCCTTGGCCGCTGCCGCGTCGACGTCCGCCTGGGACTTCGCGGACGCTTCCCCGCTGCCCTTGGGCTGGTCGCCGCCGTCGTTGCAGGCCGAGAGCATCAGTACGCCGCCGAGCACGGCGGATATGGCCACCAGGGACCTTCTCCGTCGCTTGCTGTCCGTCCTCACACGCCACTCCATCGTTGCCGGAACCCCGTAATTCCCCGGGCAGGGGGGACAGACCCCCCTGCCTCGTTGTGACAACGCGTTCATGGCCCGGATCGGTTCCACATCCCGTTCGAATGTGGTCAACCCCACGGTCAGGCGTTGTCGGTCTCTGCGTCGAAGTCCCCATCTTCCTCGTCGATGTCCCACTCCATCGACTCGGGGTCGTATTCCACGGGCTCACTGCTCCAGGAGGCCTGCGCCAGCTCCACCCCGGGGATCTCCGCGACCAGGTCAGTGGGGTCGACGAGGTAGGCCAGGGCCTCCGACTCGTCCTCCCGGACGGCCGCCTCGGCGTGGCCGCGCTCCTCGTCCGGCATGAATTCATCGGCCTTGATGTGGGCGAGCGCGGCTCCGGTGAGTGCCGCCGAGTCCGGCACCTCCAGCACCAAATCGACCCGAAGCCGTACGTAACGTGATGTCTCAGAAGTGTTCATACGACGGAGCGTAAGCCCGCGGAACCCCCGGCTTTCCCACGACCCGCCCCTTTCCGTAGCATCACCGCACGGGGCCAATTCGCTGCTGCCACAAGGGGGATCGCACCGTGTCCGCACGTCGATCGATGCTCACCGCTCTCGGAGCGACCACCCTCCTCGCCGTCCTGTGGTTCGTGCCCTCGGCCAATGCCACCGCACCCGGGCACGCGAAGGACGCCTCCGGCGCGTCCGCCGCCTCCGGGCTGAGCGCGCAGGGCGCCGGGTCCGCCGAGGTCACAGAGGTGGCCTCGGCCGCCGAAGTCTCCCTCGGGCTCGCCGACACCGGCGGCGTCGACACCACACCGTACGTACTCGGCGGCACGCTCTGCCTGGGCCTGGGCGCCGGGTTCGTGACCTTCTCGGTACGCCGCTCGCGCGCCCTGTAGGGCGCCTCCGCGAGCGCCGCCGACCGGACGGCCGGATGCGGCGAGGGCCGCGCCGGGATCGTGTCCCCGCGCGGCCCTGCCGTGCGTACGGTGTTCCCCCTCGCTAGGCGAGCGGCCCCGTCACCTCTTCCACCGCGGCGACGAGAGCGCCCGTACGGACCACCGCGTCGGCGGCGGCCAGGTCAGGCGCGAGGAAACGATCCGGCCCGGGACCCTGGACGCCTCCGGCGCGGGCCGCCGCGATGGCGGCCCGGCTGGCCGGAGCCGGGGTCAGCCCGTGGCGCAGCTCGATGGCGCGGGTGGCCGCGTACATCTCGATGGCGATGATCCGGGTCAGGTTGTCGACGGCGGTACGCAGCTTGCGCGCGGCCGACCACCCCATCGAGACGTGGTCCTCCTGCATCGCGGAGGAGGGGATCGAGTCGGCGGAGGCCGGCACGGCGAGCCGCTTCATCTCGCTGACCAGGGCGGCCTGCGTGTACTGGGCGATCATCAGACCGGAGTCCACACCGGCGTCGTCCGCGAGGAACGGCGGCAGGCCGTGGCTGCGGTTGTGGTCGAGCAGCCGGTCGGTGCGGCGCTCGGCGATGGAGCCGAGGTCGGCGGCGGCGATGGCCAGGAAGTCCAGCACGTACGCGACCGGGGCGCCGTGGAAGTTGCCGTTGGACTCCACGCGCCCGTCGGGCAGGACCACCGGGTTGTCGACGGCGGCGGCCAGCTCGCGGGAGGCGACCAGGGCGGCGTGCGCCATGGTGTCGCGGCCCGCGCCGGCCACCTGCGGGGCGCAGCGCACGGAGTACGCGTCCTGGACCCGGGGAGCCGACTCCTCCTGGAAGTGGCGGACGAGTCCGGAGCCCTCCAGGACGGCGGCCATGTTGGCGGCGGAGGCGCTCTGGCCCGGGTGCGGCCTTATGGCGTGCAGCTCGGGGGCGAGCACCTTCTCGGTGCCGAGCAGCGCCTCCAGGGTCAGGGCGGCGGTGATGTCGGCGGCGGTGTACAGCTTGCCGAGGTCGGCCAGCGCCATGACCAGCATGCCGAGCATGCCGTCGGTGCCGTTGAGGAGGGCGAGGCCCTCCTTCTCGCGGAGCTCGACCGCCTTGATGCCGGCCTCGGCGAGCAGCTCGCCGGCGGGGCGGACGACCCCGTCGGGGCCCTCGGCGTCGCCCTCGCCCATGAGCGCGAGGGCGCAGTGGGAGAGCGGCGCGAGGTCGCCGGAGCAGCCCAGGGAGCCGAACTCGTGCACGACGGGGGTGATGCCCGCGTTGAGCATGTCGGCCATGGTCTGGGCGACGGAGGGCCGGACGCCGGTGCGGCCGGAGCAGACGGTCTTCAGGCGCAGGAACATCAGCGCGCGCACGACCTCGCGCTCGACGCGCGGGCCCATGCCGGCGGCGTGCGAGCGGACGATGTTGCGCTGGAGCTGCGCGCGCAGCTCGGGACTGATGTGCCGGGAGGCCAGGGCGCCGAACCCGGTGGACACCCCGTAGACGGGCTCGGGCTTGGCGGCCAGGGCGTCCACGATCTCGCGGGCGCGGGTGAGCGCTTCGAGCGCCTCGCCGGACAGTTCGACGCGTGCGTTGCCGCGGGCGACGGCGATGACGTCCTCGGCGGTGGTCCCGGACGTTCCCACCACGACAGTGTGCATATCCATATTCAGCACCCTACGGACTGAATCGCTTCATGTCACTAGCCATCGTCCCGCCCGCCCCCGCACACGGCCTACGCCCGGCCGCGGAAGCGGCGGCGCTCCCCCGCGGCCTCCTGCGCGGCGTCGGCGAGCCGCACCACGGCGGTGTCCCGCCCGGCCACGACCGGCTTCGGGGAGCGCGCGGCCTTGGCCTTGTACTGGGCGGCGTCCGCGAGCCGGAACAGCCGCCGGGAGGACTTCACCGGGCCGATGGGGTCCCCGGTCGAGGCCACGCCGCAGGCCACCCCCTCCCCCAGCTCCAGCTCGGCGGCCCGTACGCACACCTCCTCGGTCACCCGCACCACCTCGTCGGCGGTGGGCCCGACCCCCACCAGGCAGAACTCGTCGCCGCCGAGCCGGGCGACGAGGGCGCCGGGCAGCATGGCCCCGCACAGGCTCAGCACGGACCCGAACCGCTCCAGCAGCCGGTCGCCCATGGCGTGGCCGAGGGTGTCGTTGACCTTCTTGAGGCCGTTCAGGTCGCAGACCACCAGGCTGACCACGGCCCCCGTCCGCCGGTGCTCCTCCAGGGCCTCGTCGAGCCGCATGTCCACCGCGCGGCGGTTCGCGAGGCCGGTCAGCGGATCGGTGAAGGCCAGCCGGCGGGCCTCCTCCAGCCGCTCGTTCTGCGCGAGTCCGGCGGCGACGACGGCCGCCAGCACGGTCGCGAACTCGGCGTCGTCCTCGTCGAAGTCCGCCAGCCCCTCGTCGCGGGCGACGTACAGCTCGCCCCAGGCCCGCCCGCTGAGCACGATCGGCGCGACCACGCAGCTCCCGCGCCCGCGGCGGCGCAGGGCCTCCCCGCGCCGCCCGGGGCGCTCGCCCACGGCGCTCTCCACCCAGGCGTGCGGCCCGCCGCCGCCGACCCAGCGCTCGTGGAGGAATTCGGTGATCTCCGGGAAGTCGTGGACGGGGTAGGACTCGTCCTCGGGGAACTCCTCCTCGCCGGCCCGGCGCCCGCCCTCGTTCACGAGCACCCGCAGCCGCCCGCGCTCGCGCTCCCAGGCGGAGATGGCGGCGAACGACCCGTCCATCGCCAGACGCGCCCCGCGCGCCGCGGCCCGCACACTGTCCCGCGGCGCGCACGCGGCCGCCATGGCCTGCGCGAGGCCCACAACGGCTCGCAGCCGCCCGTTGACTCCCATCATCCCAGGTTAGGGAGTTTTACCCGATTTGGTGATAATTGGCGCGGCTTTCGCCGGCATCAAGATCACAGAGGCGAGACCCGCAGCGGCCCCGGCGCGCGCCTGCGCCGGACTACTGCCCCGGCCAGTTCGGCTTGCGCTTCTCGTTGAACGCCGCCACACCCTCCGCCCGGTCGCCCGAGAAGGCCACCGTCCGCCAGGCCGCGTCCTCGATCTCCAGCCCGGCCTCCAGGTCCATCCCGTGCCCCAGCCGCAGCGCCCGTTTGGCGGCCCGCAGCCCGACCGGGGAGTTCGCCGCCATGCGCGCCGCCAGCGCCAGCGCCTCGGCCGTGTCCTGACCGGCGGGCACCACCGAGTCCACCAGGCCCAGGGACAGCGCCTCGGGCGCCTCCACCCGGCGCGCCGTGAAGATCAGCTCGGCCGCACGGGCCGCGCCCACCCGGCGCGGCAGCAGCTGCGTCCCGCCGCCACCCGGGATCACGCCCACCGACACCTCGGGCAGGCCGACCACCGCCGTCTCGTCGGCCACGATCACGTCGCAGGCCAGCGCCAGCTCGAAGCCACCGCCCAGCGCGAAGCCGTGCACCGCCGCGATCGTCGGCATCGGCAGCTCCAGCACGCCCCCGTACGCACCCCGCGTGGTCGGCCGCTGGCGCACCAGCTCCGCGTCCGACAGGGAGTTGCGCTCCTTGAGGTCCGCCCCGACGCAGAAGGCCCGCTCGGCCGCGGAGGACAGCACGACGACCCGTACGGAAGGATCGGCGGCCAGCTCGGCGCAGGCCGTCCCGATGGCCCGGGCCATGTCCGTCGACACCGCGTTCATCGCCTTCGGGCGGTCCAGGACCAGCTCGACGACGCCGCCCCCACCGTGCCGGCGTACCGAAACGAACTCCGACTCTGACACCACAGCGGCCCTCCCGGTTAACGAGCGTTACCCGGGGGATCCTAGGGGGTACCCGGCCGGCCGGGCCAGGGTTCACGGCGCCCGCCGCCGCGACCCCGGCGAGGTCGCCCGGTCCTACCCGGCGCCCGGCCGCTTGCGTCGCGTCAGCGACCAGGGCTCGACGACACCCAGCCCGCGGACCGGACGCTGCCACATCGGCTGGAGCGCGAAGCGGTACCCGCCGCCGCCCTCCTGCGACTCGGCCTCCTTCTCCGAGACCGGCGCCGCACCCGTGCGCCCGAGCTCCTTCGCCATCGCCCCGTCCACCAGGACCGCGTCCTTCGGAGCTATCGACGTCAGCCGGCTCGCCAGGTTCACCGTGGTCCCGAACACGTCGCCCATCCGGGTCGTCACCGTGCCGAAGGCGATGCCGACGCGCAGCTCCGGCATCTGCGGGTCGACCTCCATCGTCTCGATCAGCCGCAGCGCGATCTCCGCCGCCGTCGCCGCGTCGTCGGCGCAGTACAGCACCTCGTCGCCCAGCGTCTTGATCAGCCGGCCGCCGTGCGCCGCGACCAGGTCCGCCGCCGTCGTCTCGAAGGCCTCGACCAGCTCGCCGAGCTCCTCCTCCTCCAGCCTGCGCGTCAGCCGGGTGAAGCCCACCAGGTCCGCGAAACCCACCGCGAGCCGCCGGTCGACCATCTCCTCGTCGTCCGCCACCTGCACCACGCGCCCGGTCGCGGCCGCCAGCTGGCGCCGCCACACGTACACGAGGAACTCCTCCAGCTCCGGCAGCAGCAGCTCCACCAGCGGGTACGTGACCTCCGTACGGGTCATCCCCGGCTCCGGCGGCTCCGTCAGCCCCTCCAGGAAGGAGTCGATCTGCCACTCCGCGAGGCGCGCCGTGGTCTGCCCGGTGGAACGGGCCACCTGCACCGCCATCGGCTCGCTGAGCAGCCCGGCCTCCACCAGGCCCGCGAGGCGGCGCAGTGCCAGTACGTCGGCCTCCGTGAGCGCCTTGGCCTGGCCGATGTCGGCGAAGCCCATGGCCCGCCAGAAGCGGGACGCGAGCTCCATCGAGACGCCGGCGCTACGGGCCGCCTGGAAGGGCGTGTACCGGCGCTCGGCGCCCAGGATCAGCTGCTCCAGCCGGATCGCGAGCGGGTCGGCCGTCGGCTGGGCCGTGTGGTCCACCTCGTGGTGGGGAGTGTGCTGGTCGCGCCCGATCGGGGTGCCCGGACCTGAGGGCCCGGCCGATCCGGAGGCGGACGCGCTGGACGTAGGGTCGTCGACGGTCAAGGGCCGCCTCCTGTCCATTCCGTGCGCACACTGCCCCGGCCAACCGGGTGATCACCGCGAGGACCGGGATCGCCTAAACCATACGGCAGGTGTGCCGTAGCTCACTCCCCACTCCCCGACCTCTTCCCGGGCTACCGGACCGACCGCAGATGCACGACGTCCCCTGCCCCGACGGCCTCCCGCTCCCCCTCCGCCGTCCGTACGACCAGCCGTCCGTCCGTGTCCACCGCTTCGGCCGTCCCGGTGAGTGTGCGGCCGCCGGGCAGCTCGGCCCGCACGTGCTTGCCGAGGGTGGCGCAGCCCGCCGCGTACGTCTCCTGCAGCCCGCTGGCCGCCGGATCCCCGGCGGCCGCGCGCCAGTCCCCGTACCCCTGCTCCAGGGAGCGCAGGACGGCCTTCAGCAGCGGGTCCCGGTCGGTGACGGCGGCCTTGGCCAGCGCGAGGGACCCGGCGGTGTCCACGGGCAGCTCGTCCTCGGTCAGGGTGACGTTCAGCCCGATCCCGATGACGACGCCGTCGGAGACCCGCTCGGCGAGGATCCCGCCGACCTTGCGCTCCTCCCCCTCCACGCCGACCAGCAGATCGTTGGGCCACTTGAGTGCGGTGTCCACCCCGGCGGCCCGCGACAGCCCGTTCGCGACGGCCACCCCGGCCAGCAGGGTCAGCCACCCCCACCGCTCGGCGGGCACGCCGGGCCCCGGCTTCAGCAGCACGGAGAAGAACAGCCCGGAGCGCGCGGGCGCGACCCAGCTCCGGTCGAGCCGCCCGCGCCCGGCGGTCTGCTCCTCGGCGACGAGCACGGCCCCCTCGGGCAGCTCCGCGGCCCGCGCGGCGAGATCGGTATTGGTCGACCCGGTGGCGGCGACCACCTCCAGCGAGGTCCACAGCCCCCCGTCGGTCACGAGTGCCCGCCGCAGCGAGGCGGCATTCAACGGCGGCCGGTCGAGGCTCGACCAGCGGCCCGCGGAAGCTCCGGTGGAAGCCCCGCCTGATGCATCTGATGGCGTCATGCAACCCACAGTAGGTGTGTCAAACGCCGCACTGCCGAGCGCCATGCCCGCCGATACGCTACGCACCAGTAGCCAGCCGGAGTCAATCAATTGACCAGGCAGTTGACACCACACAGGGAGCCGCGACCCCGATGTCACAACCGTCAGAGCCGATCGACATGCACACCACCGCGGGGAAGATCGCGGATCTGCAGCGTCGCATCGATGAAGCCACCCATGCCGGCTCCGAGCGGGCGGTGGAGAAGCAGCACGCCAAGGGCAAGCTGACGGCGCGTGAGCGGGTGGCACTGCTGCTCGACGAGGGCTCGTTCGTCGAGCTGGACGAGCTCGCCCGGCACCGGTCCACCAACTTCGGGCTCGAGAAGACCCGCCCGTACGGGGACGGCGTCGTCACGGGCTACGGCACCGTCGACGGGCGCTGCGTCGCCGTGTTCTCGCAGGACTTCACCGTCTTCGGCGGTGCCCTCGGCGAGGTCTACGGTCAGAAGATCATCAAGGTGATGGACTTCGCGCTGAAGACCGGCTGCCCGGTCATCGGCATCAACGACTCCGGCGGCGCCCGCATCCAGGAGGGCGTCAGCGCGCTCGGCATGTACGGCGAGATCTTCCGCCGCAACGTCCACGCCTCCGGCGTGATCCCGCAGATCAGCCTGGTCGTCGGGCCCTGCGCCGGCGGCGCCGTGTACTCCCCCGCGATCACCGACTTCACGGTCATGGTCGACCAGACCTCGCACATGTTCATCACCGGCCCCGACGTCATCAAGACCGTCACCGGCGAGGACGTCGGCTTCGAGGAGCTGGGCGGGGCGCGCACGCACAACAGCACGTCCGGCGTCGCGCACCACATGGCGGGCGACGAGAAGGACGCGATCGAGTACGTCAAGTCCCTGCTGGCGTACCTGCCCTCGAACAACCTCTCCGAGCCGCCCGCCTTCCCCGAGGAGGCGGACACCGAGGTGTCCGGCACCGACCGCGAGCTCGACGTACTGATCCCGGACAGCGCGAACCAGCCGTACGACATGCACACGGTCATCGAGCACGTGCTGGACGACGCGGAGTTCCTGGAGACCCAGTCGCTCTTCGCCCCGAACATCCTCACCGGCTTCGGCCGGGTCGAGGGGCACCCGGTCGGCATCGTCGCCAACCAGCCGATGCAGTTCGCCGGCTGCCTGGACATCAACGCCTCCGAGAAGGCCGCCCGCTTCGTGCGGACCTGCGACGCCTTCAACATCCCGGTGCTGACGTTTGTGGACGTGCCGGGCTTCCTGCCGGGCACGGACCAGGAGTACAACGGAATCATCCGGCGCGGCGCGAAGCTGATCTACGCGTACGCCGAGGCCACCGTCCCCCTGATCACCGTGATCACCCGCAAGGCCTTCGGCGGCGCGTACGACGTCATGGGCTCCAAGCACCTGGGCGCGGACCTGAACCTCGCCTGGCCGACCGCGCAGATCGCCGTCATGGGCGCACAGGGCGCGGTGAACATCCTGCACCGCCGCACGATCGCCGACGCGGCGGCGGGGGCGGATGATGTGGAGGAGGTGCGTGCACGGCTGATCAGCGAGTACGAGGACGCGCTGCTGAACCCGTACACGGCCGCCGAGCGCGGGTACGTCGACGCGGTGGTCATGCCGTCCGAGACCCGGGCGCACGTGGTGAAGGGGCTGCGGCAGCTGCGCAGCAAGCGGGAGTCCCTGCCGCCGAAGAAGCACGGCAACATCCCCCTCTAGCCCCTCCAGGAGGTCACTGTGGTGATCAAGGTCGTCAAGGGCAATCCGACCCCCGAGGAGCTGGCCGCCGCACTGGCGGTGGTCCAAGCGCGCGCGGCGGTGCTGGCCTCGGCCACGCCGTCGGGCGCCCCGCGGGTGGCGGACGCGTGGTCGGCGCCGGGCCGGGTGGCCCGGCGGACGCTCCCGCAGCCGGGGGCCCGCGCGTGGGGCCGTACGTACTGGCCCGGTCAGGGCTGAAGATGGCTTGAAGTGGCGGTGGCGCTTGAGTACCCGTACTCAGGCGCCACCGCCGCTTCGGGGACAGGATCGGGGCATGCTCTGGTCAGACCCGAAGAACGAGCCACCCAAGGACATGCGCGACGCGCAGGCGATGGTCCGGCGGATGACCGTCGTCGTCGTCATCGCGATGCTCGTGGTGGTCTACGTCCTGGGCGTGGGCGGGTTCTGAGCGGCCCGAGGCCGCTCGGCTCCACCCCTACGATGGCGGGCATGACTGCCGAACCGCGCCACGCCCTCGTCCTCGCCTCCGCCTCGCCCGCCCGGCTGAACCTGCTGCGCCAGGCGGGGCTGGCCCCGCACGTGATCGTCAGCGGCTTCGACGAGGACACCCTGAGCCACGACAACCCGGCCGATCTGGCCCTCGCGCTGGCCGAGGCCAAGGCGGGCGTCGTGGCGGGCCTGGAGGAGGCCGCGGGCGCCCTGGTGATCGGCTGCGACTCGGTGCTGGAGCTGGACGGCGAGGCGCTGGGCAAGCCCGCGGACTCCGAGGAGGCCACGGCCCGCTGGAAGTCGATGCGCGGGCGGGCCGGCGTACTGCGCACCGGGCACTGCGTGATCGACACGGCGACCGGGGCCAAGGTTTCGGCCACGGCGTCCACGACGGTCCGCTTCGGCGAGCCGACGGACGCGGAGGTGGCGGCGTACGTGGCGAGCGGCGAGCCGCTGCACGTGGCGGGTGCCTTCACGCTGGACGGGCTGTCGGCGCCGTTCATCGAGGGCATCGACGGGGATCACGGCAACGTGATCGGGATCTCACTTCCGCTGCTGCGCTCCCTGCTGGCGGAACTGGGCGTGTCCATCACGGACTTGTGGGCGTGAGGCTCCCCTGCGGGGCGGCCGCGGTCCCGCCGTCCTTGGCCGCGTAGAGCGTCAGGGTCAGCACGAGCAGGCAGAGGATCAGCATCAGCACGGCGAAGGCGCCCCAGCCGACCAGGCCCACGGCCAGGGCGCCGAGCACGCCGTGGGTCACGGCGGCGCTGATGAGCACGACGCGCGCGAAGGAGCCGGGGGCCCGGTCGCGGATCGCGGCGACGGCCAGGAGGGCGGCGCAGAGCAGGAGGAAGGCGCCCATGCCCGCCCCCAGCGCGTACGTTGCCTTGGACATGACATCCGGATCCATGCCCGCGATGGACATCGACTGGTTGTGCGTGGTCCGCCCCAGGACGATGTGGACGAAAACGAGCACCACCGCCTCCGCCGCGATCACGACCCCGGCGACCGCGGCCACGAGTCTGCGCAGCACGACACCCACACCCACGACGCCCCCACCCCCCACAAGCACAAGCCTGTTCGACGCCTGGAGGCTACTAACGGGTAAACCCGCGGACAAGGGGTCGGGGCAGCTTCGTTACCGTAGGCCTCCCGCTGGGCGGCCGCGCAAGGAATGCGCGGGCCGTTCGTAGGGACTCGACAAAGAATCACCCGGGGCGGCTGACCGGCCGCACAGAGACCTCAGGCACACGACAGGGTTACTGTGCAGTCGGGGATCCCCCTGGCCTGGGGCGCCACAAGGGTTTTTTCGGCTCGAGGTGGACTCGAATCACACTCCGTGTGGGCAAGGTCACCTCTGGAGAAGGGTCGAAAGGCCGTGTGGACTGTCCCTAAACTCAGCTTGTTTCAAGGAGGGAGCCATCGTGCGCAAGGTGCTCATCGCCAACCGTGGCGAAATCGCTGTCCGCGTTGCTCGGGCCTGCCGGGATGCCGGGATCGCGAGCGTAGCCGTCTACGCCGACCCGGACCGGGACGCTCTGCACGTCCGCGCGGCCGACGAAGCTTTCGCGTTGGGCGGTGACACCCCGGCCGCCAGCTACCTGGACATCTCCAAGGTCCTGCAGGCCGCCGCCGATTCCGGCGCGGACGCCATCCATCCCGGATACGGCTTCCTCTCCGAGAACGCCGACTTCGCGCAGGCCGTCATCGACGCGGGTCTGACCTGGATCGGGCCGCCGCCGCAGGCCATCCGCGACCTCGGCGACAAGGTCGCCGCCCGGCACATCGCGCAGCGCGCCGGTGCGCCGCTGGTGGCCGGAACGCCCGACCCGGTCTCCGGGGCGGACGAGGTCGTCGAGTTCGCCAAGGAGCACGGCCTGCCGATCGCGATCAAGGCCGCCTTCGGCGGTGGCGGTCGCGGTCTGAAGGTCGCCCGCAACCTCGAAGAGGTGCCGGAGCTCTACGACTCCGCCGTGCGCGAGGCGGTCGCCGCCTTCGGCCGCGGCGAGTGCTTCGTCGAGCGCTACCTCGACAAGCCGCGGCACGTCGAGACCCAGTGCCTGGCCGACTCCCACGGCAACGTGGTCGTCGTCTCCACCCGCGACTGCTCGCTGCAGCGCCGCCACCAGAAGCTGGTGGAGGAGGCTCCCGCGCCGTTCCTGAGCGAGGCTCAGAACGCCGAGCTGTACGCCGCCTCGAAGGCGATCCTGAAGGAGGCCGGCTACGTCGGCGCCGGCACGGTCGAGTTCCTGGTCTCCGCCGACGGCCTGATCTCCTTCCTGGAGGTCAACACCCGTCTGCAGGTCGAGCACCCGGTCACCGAAGAGGTCACCGGCATCGACCTGGTCCGCGAGATGTTCCGCATCGCGGACGGCGAGGAGCTCGGCTACGGGGACCCGGTCCTGCGCGGTCACTCCATCGAGTTCCGCATCAACGGCGAGGACCCGGGCCGCGGCTTCCTGCCGGCCCCGGGCACCGTCACCAAGTTCGCCCCGCCGACGGGTCCGGGCGTCCGCCTGGACGCGGGCGTCGAGTCCGGCTCGGTCATCGGCCCGGCCTGGGACTCCCTGCTCGCCAAGCTGATCATCACGGGTGCCACGCGCGAGCAGGCCCTGCAGCGGGCGGCGCGCGCGCTGGCCGAGTTCGAGGTGGAGGGCATGGCCACGGCCATCCCGTTCCACCGTGCGGTCGTCGCGGACCCCGCGTTCGCGCCGAAGGACGGCGCCCCGTTCACGATCTTCACCCGCTGGATCGAGACCGAGTTCGTCAACGAGATCCCGGCGTTCGTGGTCCCGGCCGCGGAGGACACCGAGGACGAGCCGGGCCGCGAGACGGTGGTCGTCGAGGTCGGCGGCAAGCGCCTGGAGGTCTCGCTCCCGTCCTCGCTGGGCATGACCCTGGCCCGCACGGCCGCGGCGGGCGGCGCGAAGCCGAAGCGTCGCGCGGCGAAGAAGTCCGGCCCGGCCGCCTCCGGCGACACCCTCGCGTCCCCGATGCAGGGCACGATCGTCAAGGTCGCGGTCGAGGAGGGCCAGCAGGTCAACGAGGGCGATCTGATCGTCGTACTCGAGGCCATGAAGATGGAGCAGCCGCTGAACGCCCACCGCACGGGCACGATCGTCGGCCTCTCGGCCGAGGTCGGCGCCTCCCTGACGGCGGGCGCGACGATCTGCCAGATCAAGGACTGACACCACCCGAAACGCCGGGCGGGGCCTG